>NZ_MUFK01000044.1:0-24412 GCF_001996085.1 Salinivibrio sp. PR5 | reverse complement strand
GTATCTTTTTACATGAAAAACCACATATCTTACTTATTTTTATCAGTTAAAAAACAAATTCGCACCGGTGATTATTTTATAAAATAGCATTAGATCTCCCAGCCACCTCACGCTATGATGATTCGTCCTACTCGCCAGCCTACTCGGCGCAACATAGTAGGCAAACACTACCATTGACGCGTCTCTCACCGCTTAGATGAAGGCTCAAATTATTCATACAGCCATCACTTTGCCCTGCGCGTGTTCAATGCGGTCGACGTTTGATTCTCAGAGGCACATTCGATGTATGTATTCGCGCGTTTTCGGTATGCGTGGAATAGCGGACAGCGCGGCGTCAGCGTCGGCCTCTCCTGTTTAATGGCTGCGCTGGCCGTTTGCGTGTTGCTCCTCGCCGCGTCGCCAACCTCTTTACATGCCGCGCCATACATCGCTTCTCCCTTAGGCCATCTCATTGCTGATTCGGCCGCGGCCCCCCATAGCCAGCATCGTCCTGATATTGCATGCTTGGTAAGTCGCCTTGGACTGTCACGAGCAACAAATGACAGCGACAGTCCCGGAGATGACAGACACCCGTATAAACCGACTCGTCACCTTGTGAGCACGTGTGACGCGTTTTTGCTCTTCGCGACGCACTATATGCAAGTATTGGTGTGTCAAAGACAGCAAAAGGCGTTAACAGTTGTTATGCCTCGATTACTGCAGTTTCCTCACCTATTCGCACGCTATGCACATGCCTAGTTTTTCTACCGTTGGTTGTTGAAAAACGTGAATAGGTTTTATGAGGAAATAGTCTTGGACGCTTTATCTGTATTTTCTGCATTATGGAATCATGATCTCGCTGCATTGCAGCACATGGATCTGTCATTGCTTTATGTTTGTGTCGGCTTGTTAGTATTCGCAGAAAGCGGCTTTTTACCCGCCGCGCCCTTACCCTGCGACAGCGTTATTGTGCTTTGTGGGAGTTTGGCGGCTTTTGGCGTCTTCCACCTCTACGTGATCATAGTAATTCTGATCATGGCTGGCTGGTTAGGCAGCGCAATGGCCTTTTATCAAGGACAACGATTAAAAGAGTGGCGGTGGGTATCTCATTGGTTGGATAAAGTGCCTGCCAAGCATTTGCAGCGAGCCGACACGTTAATCGGCCGATATGGTCTGCATGCCATGTTTGTCGCACGTTTTTTACCCGTGGTACGGTCGCTACTCCCGATGATGATAGGGTTAAGGCAAGGGCTATCACTGCCCCGTTTCTTGATGAGTTCGCTCTGCAACGCGGTTTTTTGGATCTGTCTGTTGGTCTTATCAGGCTATGCCATTTCATACCTGCCGCCCAAACTGGCTGGTATCGTTAATCATCTTTTGATTATTGCGCCACTGATGACATTAGTGATTGCCAGCCTCAGTCTGTTGGTCGGATGGTTGTTCCACCACCGTACGCGTAAACGCCGCAGCCAACTCACCACCGAACAGGAAACCTTGATCGAGTAATACTAAGTACAAGGCGTCAGCACATCATGGGTTGGCGCCTATTTTGTGTAAGGATGTGACAAAGTGCGTTATTGTCGACCGATTCGCATCATCGCTGGCTAAATCCGCTTACAATGCAAAGCATTGAGCAGAAATTCAGCGATTCCTTATGAATGCCTACGTGATTTTGTGCGTCGACCACGATCCCATCATTATCGAGAAGCTCACTCACGATTTAGCCCCTTTTCGGGATGTTTTCGATCTGTGTAGTGCCGATAACCCTGATGACGCCAACGCACTTCTTGATGAATGTCAGCATCAAGGTCAACAAGTGGCAATGTTGATTTGTCATAATCAACCCGGTGATGACAGTGGCATCAATATGCTCGTCAACATCGATAATCACCCAGCTAGCATCGGTGCGCGCACTCTATTGCTCAGTGATGCGCCACAGTATGATGCCATTTTGCAGGCGGTGAATGAGGGACGGTTAAACTATTGCATGCACAAGCCTTGGCGTCGGGATGAACTACAACGCGTGGCCGAAAAAGAGCTAACCACTTATGTGTTACGCTATTGCCAGCATGATTTACTCCGCTATGCTGAAGCGCTCGACCACCGCGCCTTGCTTGATGCACAAGTGGAACGCGAAATTAACCAGTTCCAATCTCAACTGTTCTCCCCTTCAAGTAGTGACACCCGTGCTATTGCCGACAAAGTGATTCAAGGTCTTTATGCTTTTTTCGAGGGGAATGATGAAAGCAAAGCGTGTCGCACTTACAGCCCTCACCATGTTCTTACCAAAGAAAATCAATCCAATGCATTTCTCTGGTTTATTGCCGAAGGCGAAGTCGGATTGTACAAAACCGATGACGATGGCCAGGAGCATCATGTTTCTACCCTAAAAGCAGGCAGCTTGATCGGCAGCATGTCATTTGTCACCGGCGAGGTGTCTTTCTCAACGGCCCGCACCTTGACACGCACCCAAGTGATCAAAATTGACCACGAACTGTTTGCCAAAATCATGCGTAGCCGCTCGGAGCTATTGCCGCTGTTTATCCAGCACTTATTGCTACATTTTAACCAGCGCTTAAAGCGCAGTATTGGCACCGAAATTCAATTACAACAGACACTCGCCTCATTGGACGCCGCCAACCAGCAATTGGTCGAGAAAGAAAAAATGGCGTTACTTGGCCAACTCGTGGCAGGTGTCGCGCATGAGCTAAACAATCCCGTATCGGCGATCCTGAGAAATAGCGACGCCCTCGGTGATGCATTACAAGCGGTCGCACAAACGCCATTAGCGCCTGATAGCCTTGAGCAAGCACTCACATTATTACAGACAAACCGCGAGGCAACGCCACTTTCGACGGCGCAAGCACGCGCCTACACCCAAGCCTTAACCGACCAAGTCACCGAACGTCATCTTGCCCGTGATTTAGTTGGGATGGGGTTGTATCAAGCTGACGAGGTCTCTCAATGGCAACAGCAACTGGGCGATGCCTTTACGCCCACGGTGGAAATCTGGCGACAATACGCCCGCTGCGGCCGCTTGCTACGTTCAAACCATGTCTGTGCCCAACGCATTGCCGATTTAGTCAAAAGCTTACGTACCTATGCGCGCCAAGATACCGAGCAGCGTCAGCGCACCCAGTTGATAGAAAGTATCGAAGACACCCTGACCTTGTTTGAGCATCGACTGAAGCCTCATCAATTGGATAAACGCTATCACCCATTGCCAGAAATCGTCGCCCAGCCCTACGCGCTGGCGCAAGTGTGGACTAACTTAATCGCCAATGCGCTCGACGCCATGCCAGAGCCCGGCACACTTACGGTACAAACCGACCTTGTCGATAATGATGAAGCAAGTTACATCCAAGTCGCGATTTCAGATACCGGCGTGGGAATGACGCCAGAGCAACAAGAAAAGATCTTTGCCTTAAACTACACCACCAAACGCGAGGGTCACTTTGGCTTGGGCATTGGTCTAACCGTGTGCCAACAAATTATCCAGCAACATGGTGGTGATATTCGTGTGTCATCTGTTCAGCAACACGGCACCACAATGACGGTGACACTACCCGTTTCGCTCTCCCCTGCTACCCGTAAGGAGCCCCAGTTATGAGCCAGTATATGATTTTATGCGTGGATGACGAACGTGACGTGCTTGATAGCGTCATGGATGACTTACAAGGCTTTTCTGATCATTTTGAGTTAGAAGCCGCAGAGTCGGTTACAGAAGCTCGCGATGTAATTGAGCAAATGGCGGCGCAAGGCACGCAATTGGCACTTATCCTGTGTGATCACATTATGCCTGGTGAACTTGGCGTCGATTTTTTGATTGAGCTGGCGAAACAACCGCAAACCGCAGGGGCGCGTAAACTGCTTCTCACCGGCCAAGCGGGGCTAGAGGACACTGTATCGGCAATTAACCACGCCAGTTTACATTACTACATTGCTAAACCATGGCAGAAAGCGACGCTTACCAGCGTAGTCACCGATCAATTAACCAGCTTTATGATTGAGCACGAACCAAACCTGTTGCCATGGACCAGTGTACTTGATACGCCAAGACTCGTGGACGCCATCAACAAGCATAAATTCGAGGTGGGCGGCGAATAAGCGCTTTTTGCCTTAATACCCGCCATTGGGTCAGAAATCGGTAAAAAAGCCACGTCTGCCACACGGATGTGCTTGTTTATTCGTTCAATCGTCTTATAGAATGATTTCAACACCAATAACAAGTGGAATTGATAATGCGTAAATCTCTATTAGCCGGCGCTATTGTCGCTCTGGCCTCATTCAGCGCCGCGGCCAATGAAGACGACGCCAGCCTGAGCACCATGAGTAACTTCAGTTACGATTACGTTGAAGGGCGCATTGGTGTCAGCCCACTCACCTATGGTGCAGGATTTAGCATGTCTATCCATCCTAATGCACACATTCGCGTTGAGGCAGACACCGAGTTTGATTCAGACTGGGATACATCAGCAGGGATTGGCTTTCATGCCCCGATTAATAACTGGGCAGACCTGACCGGTGAGCTACTTGCTCGTGGGGTAAACAAAAAGGATTACGACAGTGATGTGGGTCTAGAAGTGAATCTAGGTATCCGTCAGTGGTTGGGTCCACAGGTAGAAGTTGGCGGCCAAATTGGTTTGCTCACCGTCGATGATGAAGAAGATACCTTTGGCTCCGCATACGGTCGTTTCCACGCCACCGAACTCTTTTCTTTGGGTGCCGAGTATCGTGTAAACGAGTGGTATGGCGACCAATTTATGTTTACCACACGCTTTAAGTACTGATTCCCAAACGTACTAAAGACAAACGGTCAACAGAAACAAAAAACCCGCATCATGCGGGTTTTTATTTACTTGCTATCCGGCACGGTTAGCGGATCAACAGCATAGGCACCGTTGATTCCACCAGCAGTTTGGTGGTGTTGCTGCCCAAAAAGAACTGACGCAGTTTCGAGTGCCCATAAGCCCCCATGACAATCAGTCCAACCTGGTTGGCCGCTTGATAGTCTAGGATAGCGCGGTGCACCTCACCGGTTAACTGCACTTCAACCACATCGACACCCGCCGTTTTCAAGCGCTCTGCCGCACGTTTAAACGCTGCCAGCTTTTCTTGTGAGTCTTCTACCATCACCAAATGACAGGTCATCCCTGCCAACAGAGGTGTATTCAAGGCTTTTTCTACCAGCTTTTCGCTGATATCGCTGCCATCAAAGGCCAATAAGTAAGACTCTGGCGCACTAAACTCACCATTCGCGACCAAGGTATGCGCCTTGATGGAGCGGATCACACTTTCCAGCTGCGACCCAATCGCTTTGGTGTCGTTTTGATGCAATTCACCCGATTTGCCCAATACCAAAACACGGGTTTGTGGCTCGAGCTCGAGTAATGTTTCTACTAAATGGCCGTGGCGCTGCAGTTTACGCACATCGTCCAGCCCTTTGGCTTTCGCGTCGTCTTCCAGTTCGGACAGCAGCGCTTTACCGTGTTTCATGGCTAGCTTGGCACGCTGCTCATCCAGCTCCACCAGCTCTTGTAACAGTTGTTCACGGCTCCCGACTCCCAGATTACCTGAAAGCTCAGGTTCCGCTGGGTGTGAGGATTTATCCAACACGTGTAATAGCGTCAACGGCACAGAAAGGCGCTTGGCTGCCCAAATGCTCAAGTCTGCGACTTGCTTTGAATAATGCGGGCCATCTACGCACGCGGTAATTTGTTCCATGGTCGGTCTCCTTAGTGGCCAGCCATCATTTTTTCAACTTCTTCCGGCTTATCGTGCACGCCGAACTTATCGACGATGGTCGCAGTCGCATCATTCATACCCACGATGTTGACTTCAGTGCCTTCACGACGGAATTTAATCACCACCTTGTCGAGTACAGACACGGACGTAATATCCCAGAAGTGCGCTGCAGAAAGATCGATGGTGACACGCTCCACCGCTTCTTTGAAGTCAAACGATGATAAAAATTGATCTGACGAGGCAAAAAAGACTTGGCCAACAACGCGATACGTGCGCTCGTCGCCATTGTCTGTATTGTCGCTTTTGACCACCATAAAACGACCAATCTTGTTGGCGAAAAATAGCGCCGCGAGTAACACACCGACAAACACACCAATCGCCAAGTTATGGGTGAATACAACCACGGCAACGGTCGTCAGCATAACGATATTGGTCGACAGTGGGTGCGACTTCAGATTAATGATGGACTCCCAAGAGAAAGTACCGATCGAAACCATAATCATGACCGCGACCAATGCAGCCATCGGAATTTGGCTGATCCAATCGCTGAGGAACACCACCATGATTAGCAGCAAAATACCGGCGATAAAGGTCGATAGGCGTCCGCGGCCACCCGACTTCACGTTGATAACGGACTGACCAATCATCGCACAACCGGCCATACCGCCAAGAAAACCAGTCGCAATGTTAGCCACACCTTGGCCTTTACATTCACGGTTTTTATCGCTGCTGGTATCGGTCAAATCGTCCACGATAGTGGCGGTCATCATCGATTCCAACAGGCCGACCACAGCCAGCCCCGCAGAGTATGGGAAGATAATCGCCAGCGTGTCCCAGTTTAGCGGTACGTCCGGCCACAAGAATACAGGTAAGGTATCCGGCAGCTCACCCATATCTCCGACAGTACGTAAATCAAGGTTGTATGTCATCGCGATGCCGGTCAGGACCAAAATACACACTAACGGAGAAGGAATGGCTTTACCAATACGGGGGATATACGGGAACAAATAGATAATGCCAAGGCCCGCTAACGTCATCGGGTAGACATGCCAGAGGATGTCGCCCTCGCGCATGATCTCGGGGCCAAACAGCTCAGGGAGCTGCGCCATAAAGATCAAGATCGCCAAGGCGTTCACAAACCCTGTCACCACTGAGCGCGAGACAAAACGCATCAGGTTGCCGAGTTTTAGATAACCCGCACCGATCTGCAAAATACCGGTAAGCACGGTAGCGGCAAGTAAGTATTGCAAACCATGCTCTTTCACCAAGGTGACCATCAGCAATGCCATCGCACCGGTGGCTGCCGAGATCATACCCGGACGACCGCCTACAAAGGCAATGATCACGGCGATACTGAACGAGGCATACAGACCGACTTTGGGATCAACGCCGGCAATAATCGAAAAGGCAATCGCTTCAGGAATCAAAGCCAATGCCACTACGATACCCGCGAGGATATCGCCGCGTACATTGGAGAACCAATCACGCTGAATTCTATCTATCATGAACGTCTCTATAAATTGGGATTAAAAAGTGATGTCGCGTTCTGATCTCGGGCCTGCTGCAACCCAGAAAATCAAAAGGCGTGATCCTAGTCAGTTATTAACCAAGCGTCAACCGTCACATTTTTATCAATAAAAGACGTTATTCCGATAAATCAAACCGTTATTGGGTTAATGTGATATTTTTAGGGTAGATTTATTGCCATCTTTTCTCGATACACGCTTTTCCGTATTTTCTGGACAAGTGATTGGTCCAAAACCAGCAGATGATTGGACGTACAAGCGCGATTAGACGGGCCTGCCCAATCATTAAGATCAATGCGGGCGGTGACATGCCTTTACTCGAAAAGAAATGAAACCCGACCTGCTTGCGTCGGTTTTGTGATGCCTTTTAATCCATATTGGCGATGAATCAATCGCTTATTCATGTTTTCACCGCTTACTGACACACAAACGGACTGAGATGCGCTAGGCTTTGCGCCCTCTCAATATCACAGACAATAACAACAATATGAATCCAGTCATGTCAGCGCCAACCAAGATGGCGTTACGCTTCCCAAAAGGGCGATTCGCCATGTTGAGTGTGTACAGCTTTACCGGTGCCGCTATTGTGGCTTCAACCATTTTTTCCCTGCTGCTGTTCTTATCCCTTGACGACAACCCGCTAATGCAATGGTTGTTCGGGGCATTGGCAGTGATTTTTGAAGCGGGTAAGTTTTACGCATGGTACGAGTTTGGTGAGCGTCGGGCGCACGGCAACTATGTGGGTGCCTTATCAGCCTTGGCTTTTTATCTCATTTTGGCCTTAATCTCGATTGGCGGTAGTATTGGCGGCATCAATAGTGCCACCAATGCCGCGCAAAGTGAGCAGCGCCAAGCCCAAGCGCAGATTGACGCTTATAACCGACAAATCGATGCTATCGAGCAACAAATCACCTTGAATAATCAAGCCGCTGAACGTTATATCGAATTGGATAGAATTGCGACTGGCGTGGCGCGATTACAAAAAGAAAACAACCAATTACGCAAAGAGCAACAGCAGCTCGCGTTCGAGCGCGATAGTTTACCCGCGGTGGCACAGGGATCCATCTTGGGATTGATTAGCAACCTTGCGAACACCCTGGGCGTAAGCGCCGATCAGGCCCAATCTTGGCTGGTGATTTTTCTCTCTGTGTTGTTAGATTTGTTCGCCGCTTTCTTTGTCGGCGTGATTGGTGAAGAACAGCGTTTTCGCCATTGGTATCGTCACCCACATGCCACGCCCCCTACGCCTGTGAACACCAAGGCGTCTCCTCGTGCCAATGAGATAAACACGGAAGTCACCACGCCGGATTCAGCGTCTCCTCACGAGGATGCAGATGCGCCTTATGCAGATATCAAAGCCGCGTTAGCCGCCAAAACGCTACGTTGTAGCAAAAAAGCCGTGATGGCGGAATATGCACTCAGCCAAGAGGCCGTCGATACCCTATTTAACCATTTACAACAACAGGGATTGGTCGCCAAAAAGCCGAACCACCATTATCACTGGGTGGGTTAAACCGCCAGCATCAATATACCGCTGAGTATCATGACGGCAAGTCCACTTCACTATCCGTTCTTTGCGGCATGACGGTGATGTGGTACAAACATCTGGTAAGTTTGTTAATCAGTACGTTACCTGACCTTTTAGCACCTTACCGATAAAAACAATTTATAACCAAGCAAATACAACAAAAAGGTGATCTATGCATAAGGCTGCACAAGAGGTGCATGCGCCTGAGGCATCGGTATGGCGCGCATTAGGCGATGTCAGTCCGTTATGCCTCGCCGTCCTACCTTGGGGTGTACTCTGCGGTTCATTAGGGCTGCAAATGGGATTCAGTGCACTACAAACACAAGCCATGTCCTTACTGGTTTTTGCAGGAGCGGTGCAATTGTCGGGCACCATGATGGTGGGCAATGCGGCGGGATTGCCAGCGGTACTCGGTTCCACACTGGTGATTAGCGCACGGCACCTTCTCTATGGTGCTCACTTTCGACAGTACATCACTCCCTTGCCACTTAAATGGCGTCTCGGCCTCGGCTTTTTACTGACCGATGAAATGTATGCGCTTTCAACCGCACACACCAGCAAGCAGGGAAAGTTTTCTAAACACTACGCCCTGTATACAGGCGCCACGTTTTATGTTGGTTGGAACCTTGCCACCTTGGCGGGGATTCTCGCCGGTTCTCAGCTGAAAGCCTTGGAAGCCATCGGCCTCGATTTTGCCATTGCTGCCACCTTTATCGCACTGACCGTTCCCAGCATAAAAACTCGCCCCGTGCTGCTTTGTGCCTTGGCAAGTGGCATCAGTATGTTGTTATTCACTTATTACCACATCCCCAATGCGTTAATCATTGCAACCGGCGTAGGTATGGTCGCGGGGCTAATGGCTGAATCGCTACCGACACGGGGGGCGTCAACATGAGTTATTGGTTAATCATCGTCGCCATGGCGCTGATCACCTTCTCGGTGCGTTATCTGTTGCTTGCACGGAGTATCCCTGTGCGCATTGGGCCGCGATTGCAACGACTCCTGACCTACTCTGCACCGGCGGTCCTGACCGCGCTATGGGTACCGATTGTCTTCTTTCCCGAGGATCAGCTGGCTATCTCTACCACCAATCCTTATTTACTCGGCGCCTTGGTCGCTATCGGTTTAGCGTGTACGCGCTTACCAACCTTGATGGTAGTTCTGATCTCTATTGGTGCCTTTGTGTCACTACAACTGTGGATACTTCCACACTGACGCCATCCGCGATGATGGGTTAGCACATCGACAAAAACGGGCCTACTTGGCCCGTTTTTCTCTTCCTACTACTTACCATGAGAGTGACAACTTAAGCTCTCGCACGCGCCTTTCTCAGGTTCAATTCATCCAAATCTTGATTGAGTGACTCGGCTAATTCGCTGATTTTCTCCATATCTTGTTTGTTTTCCAACGCAATATCTGCGGCTTGTTGTCCCGATTCGGTCAATCGATTGATATTGGCAGAAATATCCGATGACACAGTACGTTGCTGCTCAATGGCGCTTGCCAGTGAGTTAATCCGGTCTGTAATGATAGAGAAGTTCTCCAGCACCCCGTCAATCGACCGCGATGTCTCGCTCGCCTGCTTCGATGCACGGTTGGCAAGCGACTCAGTCCGGTCAGAGAGCTCTGACGATTGCTTCAGACTACGGAATAATTCATTGGTCATATTATTAATTTCACTGGCCGATGATTGCGTGCGGCTAGCCAACTTTCGGACTTCATCCGCAACTACGGCAAACCCTCGTCCTTGTTCGCCTGCCCGGGCGGCTTCAATTGCGGCATTTAAAGCAAGTAAATTAGTTTGCTCAGCCACATCAGTGATAACTTCCAAGAAGTGCTCAATTTGTCCCGCACTGTGCTCAACTTTATCAAACATTTCTGCAGAGACGTTGATTGCTGATACAAGCTCGTTCAATTCGCTCATCATCTCAGACAGATCTTTCTGCGACTGACGTGAGCTTTCATCCACTTTTTCAGCTTCAGATGAAATGGCTTGTACGTCTTCTGACAGTGAGCCCACCGTACTGGTCATTTCTTCAATCGCTGTCGCAATGCTGTCGATCTTCTCGCTTTGCTCTTCGGTCAGGATAGCGCCTTTTTCCGCTCGCTTTTCTGAGCTGTCGGTAAAGCTATCCAGCGTATCGGCTGCCTTTTCTACGTTGCGAATCGTTTGACGTAACCGATCGACGGCTCGATTCAATGATTGTGCGACCTCGGTAAACTCATCGCCATCATTGGTGCTCAATTGGGCGGTAAGGTTGCCTTTCGCAAGCTCCTTGGCAAAGGTACTGACGCGTGTAATGCCTGATGTAAAGCGTTGATTAATAAACATGGTCGCAGCTACTGCAATCATCAAGCTTAATCCGAGCACCACATATTCATTTAGCCAAGCCATATGAAATATCAACGCGGCATTTAAGCTCACCATGAGCGCATAGCTTGTAATGGATATGGCTCGAATTGACACCTTTGGCATAGACTTCTTCCTCCTTTGAATAAACACCGACGTGTTCGGTGCGACGTGGAGATATCAAGAACAATGCCAACAAATAAAGACAATGCATCGACTATAACGCCAGCAATCACTTAGCGAGAAATCACGCGAAATGAGGGCAACACAGTGACAGCATTCCGCTAGATTTATAGACAATCGTTGCATTATGCGTACGAGTATAAAAATCCGTGGTAAGAGACGCATCTCTCGCCACGAATGATGTGAGGCTAGTGTATTGCAGTTTGCAACAGGAGGGAGAGTAGGCCCGATGATACCGCTATATCTGACTACTCTTAATCTAACGATGAGGAGCTAAGCGCTCGGTTTTGGATCCGCGAGACATGGACCAAACTCATCAACTTGATACTCGGTTTTAACAGCAGCTGTGCGCTCCCAACAATGAAAAGCCAGGTACCACTTTCCATCAACGCATCGTTTAAGAAGAAAAAACTGCCAATCAAAAACCAAATCGCGATTAGAAGGTCGTTAAAAGCCCCACACGCCTCATAACGACGTTGAATCACCAAGTGTTTATTACCGATATCAATATCCAGTTCTCGGCCGTGACGTTCAATCATGTTGCCTCCTCTGGACCTTGGTATCAGCAATCAAGATGTTGGCGTTTAACGATCAGTACCGTTTGCACCATTTTAAACGTAAAAATCACCGCGCTCACCGCAAGAAATAGCCATGCCAGTGGGATAAACGCAAAGGGTTCTTGCAGCGTGCCGTTGGCAGCGATGTTCGGAGTGGATAAATTGAACGCTAAGAGGCATCCAATGCCAAGCAGAAAGAAGATAAATGAGGTACGAAAATGTCGTAATAGGGTTAGCATAAAACCTTTTTGTTGTTGCTTCAGTGCTTAGTGTGACCAATCTCACTGAATAAAGTTCAGTTTTATCTTCATTTTTTTCAAAAAATCTGGCTACCCTTAATGTCAGGGTAGCCAGATGCGCGTTTAAAGTTTGTAGGTTGCCACTTTTTCGCTAAGGTTCGCCGCTTGAATACGCAACCCATCCGCCTCTTCAGACGCATCGTTCGCACTATGAACAAGGTGCTCAGACACATCTTTAATTGAGGTAATATTTTGCGTGATCTCGCTAGTCACATGGGTTTGTTCTTCAGCAGCCGTTGCAATTTGAGTCGCCATATCGCTAATTTGGTTAACCGCCGCGTCAATCTCACTCAATGCCGCAGTGGCTTTATCAGCGTCCGCGACTGAATCACCGGCCAATGATGAACTGCTTTCCATAATAGAAACGGCATTGGCTGTGGTGGTTTGCAAGGTATCAATCGTAGACTTAATTTCTTCAGTCGATGCATGGGTGCGCTGAGACAAGATGCGCACTTCATCGGCAACTACCGCAAAACCACGCCCCTGTTCGCCTGCACGCGCCGCCTCAATCGCCGCATTCAGCGCCAACAAATTGGTTTGCTCAGCGATATCTTGAATGGTCGATAACACGGTCGAAATTTCTTGGGAGTGACTGTCCAACTCCGCCACGATGGTACTGGCCTGCTTCAACTCATCGGCCAAGCGGGTGATTGACGTCTTGGTGTTCTCCACCACCGCCCGACCATTATTGGTACTTGCGGTTGAATCTTGTGCGGTGCTTGCGGTGTGCTCAGCATGTGAGGCAATTTCCTGCGTCGCCGATGCCAGTTCTGTCACGGCTGTCGCCACCATGGTGATCTCTTGTTGCTGCTGATTAATATCATCCACGTTGCGTTGTGCACGATCGGTACTGCTTTTCGATTGCGATGTCAGCTGATCGGCCTGCCCACGAATATGGCTGATGAGTTGATGCATACTTCCTACGAAAGTATTGAAATTGTGCGCCAACTGCCCGACTTCATCTTCGCTTTCTACCTCAATCCGCTGGGTCAAATCACCGCTACCATGCGCAATTTGCTCAAGCGCATTCGACACATTGGTCAGTGGTTTAAACAGGACGTTAACCAACAGGTTAAATAACAAAGTACACGCAATCACCACCCCGATGGTCACAGCAATTTGTCCCCACACCGCATCGAACAAAGGCGCTACCAACGAGTCATAATTGATCACCGTGACCGTCATTAATCCCGTATTGGCAATCGGCTTGGCATACACCACACTTTGTTCACCGTTTACCTCGGCCATAAGATCTTGGCCCGAATTGGCGGCATTTTTTACCGTACTTAACGATAGGCCTAAATCACTGACGGGTTGGTTAAGAAGATCCGTATTGGCATGGGTAAAGATGTTGCCATCGCCATTGGCAATAAACATATAACCGCGCCCAGGTAAGATAACCTTCTCAAGGCCTTGAATGATGTCGCCAATTTCAACGTCCGCACCAAGCACCACCATGTCGCCACCAAGCTGCAAGGCTTTACCTAAAGAGACAACATTAGCGCCAGTCGCTGCGGCCACCGTAGGGTTATCCATAAACACGCTGGACGGATCGGCTTTCGCGTTGATGTACCACCCCCATTTGCGTGGATCATCATTACCGGGAGGGAGGACCACACCATTGGCGTTGTCTTGACTACCATCTGGATACGCGAGGAACACATTATCAAACCCACCCGAATCGCGAACCTGTTTTAGGTGCGTCACAATGCTGTTGAGATTGGCTTCACTGCTTAGCGACGTCATCGCACGTTCTTTCGACACGATCCAATCCGCCACATACTGGTTATATGACGCCGTCGTACTCTCGAGACGTTGCGATACCTCGGTATCAAGCCGTGATAGTGACGCCCGAAATGAGAGAGCTTCAACCAATAAACCACCAATGATGATGGCGACACTCGCCGATAGCGCAAGCTTATTTTTTAATGAAAGTTTTTTAAACATAACTGCCTTGTTTGTTTGTCAAAGTCTGATTGTGATTGTTGTCTAGTCAGTAAAACAGCGATCACAAAAACCCGCAAAACCGCTCACTATCAAATGGTATCTGCATCACAACAATCTTAATGATGCGTTACGCAACACGTTGAAGTGTTAACGTGTTTTATCCAAATAGTAGCCCCTTTGGTGCAATTGATTACATAAGCTATGCCGAGTTAGAAGGGAGATAAGCGTCTCTACCTACCAAAAGAAATCCATACAATACTGCGCGAGATCAGGAAGAAAGAATGATGTATCGATATCAATTCGACCTTGTATTAGCAAAATGCCACATTGGCACGTCGTGCTGACTCGCAACTTTTATTTTGCTCAACTACGCTTTAGGTAACTAAGAAGTACGCGAATAGAGGCGAAGATCATGGACTTGTTTGCGGATCAGCGTGACGACGCATCACCATCCCCACCAGAAACGAATCAGGCTTCCACCCACGAGCCATGGCGTATTCTGTTGGTGGATGATGATGATTTGATGCACGAGGTGACGCGCTTGGCGTTAACAGGGTTTACTTTTCAAGATCGCCCGCTCGAGATTTTATCGGCATTATCAGGGCAAGAAGCGAAAGACATTCTCGCAAAAGAGGAAGGTATCGCCCTGGCACTTGTGGATGTGGTGATGGAAACCGAGCACGCTGGTTTAGATCTGGTGCGATATATCCGCGATGAGAAAAACGACCACGTGATCCGGTTAGTATTGCGGACCGGCCAAGCGGGGCAGGCTCCCGAAGACAGAGTTATCCGCGAATACGACATTGACGATTACAAAGAAAAAACCGAACTCACCACCCAAAAGCTAAAAACCTTACTCTACTCTATGCTGCGCTCTTATCGCGATTTGTGCATGATTGAGGAGCAAAAACAAGGATTAAAGCGGGTGATTGAGGCGTCTGCAAACGTCCAAAACACTACTAACCTGCAACACTATGCAACTGCGGTGTTAGAGCAGCTCACCTCATTGCTACACATTCATGACTCAGCCTTTTATTGCGTCGTACAACCTCGCCCCGGGGCGGAAGAGTCTCGTGCGTTGACCCTTGCGGCGACAGGAGAATACGTTGACTGCTACAGCGAATGTGCATTTGAGAAGTTACCGAAAACGGTAGCAGAACGATGCCAACAAGCCCTCAATAAACAACAGAGTATCCAGTTTGATGATGGCTTTGTGCTGTTCCATCGTGATGAGGAAGATGTTGAGTTTCTACTTTACGTAAATCACGCTAAAACTCTCTCAGAGCTCGACCAACATTTGCTGAAAATATATATGCAAAACATTGGGCTGACGTTCGAGAACCTTAGCTTGATGGTAGATTTACGTGAAACTTCCAAAGAGCTAGTTTATAACCTCGCCAATGCAGTGGAAGCGCGGAGTAAAGAAACGGGGGCGCACGTGCAACGGGTATCTTTGTTCTGTGAACGCCTTGCAGAGCTTTACGGCCTGAGTGAGCAAGAGGCCACCATGATTAAACACGGATCGCCGCTGCATGATGTGGGTAAAGTCGCGATCCCTGATGCCATTTTGCACAAACCCGGTAAGCTCGACGCTGATGAGTGGGAGATCATGCAAAAACACGTTGAATATGGTGTCGAAATTCTTAGCCATTCCAAACGCCGTTTAATTTTGGTTGCCAAAGAAATTGCCGCGACTCACCATGAAAAATGGGATGGCAGTGGATATCCCAACAAATTGGCAGGGGAAAACATCCCTGTCAGTGGACGGATTTCTGCATTAGCCGACGTGTTTGATGCACTCGGGTCAAAACGCTCATATAAAGATGCATGGACTGATGACGACATTCGCAAAGAGCTGATCGCACAGCGCGGCAAACATTTTGAGCCCAAACTGGTCGACTTGCTGATCGATAACTGGGACGACTTTATTGCAATCCGCGAAGCGCACCCAGACTAATCGTATGCTTTTACCCAACAATCAAAACGCGCCGTTTGAGCGCGTTTTTTGTGCGTGTTATCCAAAGCGATTGCTTATCCCAAAATGTGCTGACCAGCGGTATCGTCAGCACTTAGGCTTTCATCCTCTCGCCATCAATCAATGTTTTGCCACCGTGAAGAAGGCGTCAACGACCAGCGTTCCATTTCACTGGCACTATAAATCGCCCGCCCTTGGCGACCAATTTGAATCGGTATTGTGCTTGCATCTGCGCCAGCATGAATTTGTTTAACGAGCTCCCCCGCATGCTGGCCTTGTGACTCACCAAATAACACAACACCGCCCGCCGTCTTCCCTTTACCGACAGAAAAGTCCCAAAAGCCAAAGATCGGCAACTTTGCATGTTGGTTTGTCCAACTGAGTACTTGGTTGGCGTCGACATTGTTTTCTTCACTGTCCACTAAGGTTTGATATAGGCCAACAATAATTGCATCAAAGCCATCGCGTTTTGCGGCAGTAATTTCGCGCTGCCAACCTTGGAACGTCACAGCAGTAACGATATCAATTTCAATCCCCAAGCTACGACGAATTTGTTCGTACTGACGCAGTATATAATCAGCAGCAATTTCCGAAGTGACCCCCGAGTCGAACATCACTTTTACTTTGATGTTTTTCTTACCTAGCAGCATGCTGATTTCACGTACATTTCGCACAAATAAGGGTAATTCCAGTACGCCAGTTACTTTTGCTTGACCGTCATACTGGGCAAGCAAATGGCGAGGGTTAGAGTTAATCCCTAAAAAAACAATCGAAATGGGCTCATCATAGAGCCTTGGCAACATGTATTTCAGCGCATTATCATCGCCGAGTACCACGATTTCAGGCTTTGCTGCTTGGTATGCGGCAAAGGCTTTATCCGCCTGCTTTTCAAACTCACGGGGTGGCAGCCGCTTGGTATCCATTTCAAAGCGAGATAGCGTGTAATCACTGCCCAATGCCTTTTCTAGACCAGCGATATAGCTTTTATCCCAATCATAGCCATAGTGATAGCTTTGAATCAGCATCACATTCGTGGCCCAAGCAGGGGCCGTTGCAAAAAGGAGTAAACTAATGAGTACTTTTATCAACCGGTGCATGATGAGCTCCATAGTAACCGAACCTTTTTAGTGTAGGCGAGCCAAGACAGATACCATGGGTATGACATCCTGTTTTTTCATCTACACTTAAATTTGATTCCGTTGCCATCGATGACTGTAGACGTATGAGCAAAAGCCATAAATTCGATGAAAGTATCCGTAACCCTTTCTTCAGCCTTGTTGGCCGTCGAATTTTGCTGATCATGATTTTTCTCAGCGGCTTCTTCACCATTTTCACCACGCTTTTGCAAACGTATTGGGACTATGACGAAGCATTCAACAATGTGGATAGCCGTCATTATGAAATTGAGAATATTCATGCCGATTTATTGGCAAGCTCGCTTTGGATTTATGATCTGAGCAGTGTGCAAGAGCGTCTGGATGGCTTGGTCAACCTTCCCCATGTCAATTATTTATCCGTACGCTCAGAGAACTATTTGTTCGACGCTGGAGAACCTGTCGAGGTCAGTAAGCTCGTCAATGAATACCCACTCGAATATGATGATCCAGACACAGGGCGTACACAGCGTATCGGGACGATTTATGTTGAATCGGACATCAATACGATATACACACATTTGATTCAGCAGTTTTTTCTTACTTTGCTACTCAACGCTATTAAGACCTTGCTAGTTTGTTATCTGATTCTACTGGTCTTTCATCACACTGTGAGCCAGCGCGTATTCCATGTTGCTCAATTTTTACGGGGCTACAATCCGCTAGACCCAGCACACAAAACGCTCACTCTGCCAAAAACGAAATACATCATGGAAAAGGAAGACGAGCTGGACTGGCTCGCAGCAGAAACCAACAAAATTACCGACAACATGTCAACGCTGTATCGAAAAATTATGTTAGAGCGAGAGCGCCTATCAGACTTTACTCATGTCTCCTCTGATTGGCTGTGGGAAACCGATGCCGACCTAAAACTCACTTTTTGCTCTGACCCGATGCGTCACGCTCTAGGTATCGAGGCCAAGCATTTTCCCTACTTACACGACATACTCAAAACGATTGGCTGTAACCAATTCATTGGCAATTTGCAGCGCCAGCAAGATTTTGCGATGTGTGAAGAAATCATCCAAATTGATAATGACACCCGCTATTTCGTCTTTCAGGCACTCGCCCACTATGGCGTCGATGGTTTTCGTGGGTTCCGTGGCACTGGTATCGATATTACGGAGCTCAAAAAGACACAATTTGAACTCGAAACGTTAAACCAAAACCTCGAAGTCACCGTCGATGAGCGCACTCGCGAGCTACAAGAAAGTATGGAGCGACTAAAGGCGGCGCAGGATCAGTTAGTGGAGTCTGAGAAATTAGCCGCATTAGGGAGCTTGGTGGCTGGCRTTGCGCACGAAGTGAATACCCCGCTAGGCATTGCAGTCACCGCCTCCTCTGTGGTGAAAGAAATCACTACCACCCTCAATGCTGCGTTCAAAGAAAAGACACTGACAAGCACTCAGTTTGCATCACTGATGAAACAAGTAGATGACAGTATCAACATGCTCGAACACAACCTGAATCGCGCCTCACACCTGATTCGTGACTTCAAACAAACTGCCGTTGACCAAGTTTCGGAGGCGCATACCGAATTTGATGTCAAAAAAACGATCGATGCGCTCATTGCAAGTCTGCATCCTGAAACGCGTAAAGTGCCCGTCGAGCCAATGGTGAAAGGAGAGGAAAAAATTATCATGCACAGCCTTCCCGGCGTGCTGACTCAAGTCATTTCTAATTTGGTGATGAACAGCATCAATCATGCATTCGACGATACCGACGCGCCACACATTCTGATTGAGTTTGAACGCCAAGATGAGCATCTCTATCTGTGTTACCAAGATAACGGCTGTGGCGTCCCCGAAGAGTTACATCAACGCATTTTTGAGCCCTTTTATACCAGCAAACGCGGTCGCGGTGGATCAGGGCTCGGGCTGAATTTGGTTTTTAACTTGGTCAAGCAAAAGCTTCAAGGCGAGTTACAGTTTGAATCGACGCCCGGTGAAGGCGCCAAGTTTATGTTTTTAATTCCATTGAACCTGGCCAATATCGCCTCACAACAACGCGAAGATACTCAGCACACAATAGGGAAGCAATGAGCCAACTGCAGAAGTTTGAGGAAAGCATTAGTCACCCGCTGTTCAGTATTGTCGGACGGCGGATCATCTTATTGATGGTGTTGTTGAGTAGCTTTTTTACCATTATGACCACACTGCTGCAGCTTTCATGGGATTATGAAGAGGCGTTCGATAACGTCGATCGTCGCCACTACGAAATTGAAAACGTCCATGCCGATTTAATTGCCTCCTCATTGTGGGTCTTTGACTTGGTGAGTGCACAAAACCGTCTCGATGGGCTCGTGAACTTGCCTTATATCGACTATCTGTCGATTGAATTCGATGGTGTTGTCCTTGATGCAGGTGAACCTATTAGCAAGAACAGTGTGATGAGTAGCACTGAGCTTATTTACTTTCATCCGGATACAGGGCGACGCATTGAGCTAGGTACGCTATTTATCGAATCGGATGCTCAAAAGATCTACGATATTTTACTGCGTCAATTCGTGATCACCCTGCTTCTTAACGGCATTAAAACCCTGATTGTCTGCGCATTAATTTTGTGGGTGTTCCACCAAAGTGTCAGCCAGCGGGTGTTCTCAATTGCCAAACACCTGCGTCATTTTGATCCGTTAGCCCCCATTCATCAGCCGCTGGAACTTAAGCATCGCAAGTTCATCATGGAAAAAGATGACGAACTTGACTGGCTTGCCGAAGAGACCAATAAAATAACTCTGCGTATGGCTAACTTATACCAGAGCATTATTCTGGAGCAGGAGCGCCTCGCAGATTTCACCAGCGCGTCATCCGATTGGTTATGGGAAACCAACGCAACACAACGTCTCACGTTTTGCTCAGATGCCATGCAGACAGCGCTTGATATTGATATACACAATACGCCCAAAATCCGCGATATCCCTTTACTCGCGAACTGTTACTCGTTACTTGGCCACCTCGAAGACTATGAAAACTTCACCATGTGTGAAGAGAAAATATTATTGAACAAGCGCCCTCATTACTTTGTTTTTCAGGGCATTGCCCACTTCAGCGATGAAGGATTTGTCGGTTTTCGCGGCACGGCAATTGACATCACCGAGCTAAAGCAAACCCAGCTTGAATTGCAATTACTGAACCAGAACTTGGAGAAAACCGTCAATGAACGGACGCAAGATCTGGAGCAAAGCATGGAGAATCTAAAAGCCGCACAGAACCAATTAGTGGAATCAGAAAAACTGGCCGCTTTGGGAAGCCTGGTTGCCGGTGTTGCACATGAAGTAAACACCCCACTCGGGATCGCGGTGACTGCCAATTCGGTGATTAAAGAGGCGGTAGCCACACTCAATCATGCCTTCGCGGACCAATCCCTCACCAGTCAACAATTTGAAGCCGTGATGAAGCAGATCGTCGATGGCTCCAACATGTTGGAAAATAACCTCAATCGTGCCGCCCGCTTGATTCGTGATTTCAAACAAACCGCCGTTGATCAAGTCTCAGAGAGCCGCAGTCAGTTTCGTGTTGTACAGGCACTAGACGCGCTAATGGGGAGTTTGCGCCCTGAAACGAAAAAAGTGCCCGTCGTCCCTATTATTGAAGGCGATGCCAACCTAGAAATGAGTAGCTTACCCGGAGTATTAACCCAAGTGGTATCAAACTTGGTGATGAACAGCGTGCGGCATGCGTTTGAGAATATCGATAGCCCTGCGATTCACATCAAGATCACTGATCTAGGCGAAGATGTAGAAGTGGTTTATACCGATAATGGTGTAGGCGTGCCGCCTGAACTGCATCAGCGCATTTTTGAGCCTTTTTACACCAGCAAGCGTGGCAAAGGAGGCTCGGGGCTTGGCCTTAACTTAGTGTTTAATCTGGTTAGACAAAAGCTTCAAGGCAAACTAAGTTTTGACTCAGATATCAACCAAGGCGTGACGGTGGTGCTCACGTTACCGAAGTTCTTACAAGTATCCGCCCAATCGGAAAGTGAAAGCGTTTCGCGATAAATCAGGACACCTCCTACACTGCCCCGTTTGTTTGCAGCAAGCGAAACTGGTGAAGAATGATGGCGCTTATACCCTCGCGCCCACCGGGGTTCAGCGTTCACCAGCTAAACAGCGTCGCAAGCCAGATACGGCATTAATTCGTCGGGTGAGCCAAGAAACCATCGATACGATCCCCACCCAAGCGCTACTTGCACGGGCAAATGAACGTCATCTTGATCTGGACACCTGATGCAACCGCTCATCCGTATACTCGTAAAGCGAAGCTTGGTCATTAACGCGATCAAAATAGCTTTAGTGGTGGGAACAATACTCAACATTATCAATCAAGGCGATGCGCTGTGGGCCGATGGCTCATTTAGTCTCGGCCATGCGCTACTCAACTATCTCGTCCCCTACAGCGTGGCAAGCTATAGCGCGGCCAAGTACCAACTCAACCAGTCAACAAACCCTTCAAATAACACGGACAAAGCCCCATAAAAAAGCCAGCATTCTGCTGGCTTTCATCCGAAAACAGCGGCCGATTACGCCACGTCAGCCGTCGCTTTCTCTACCGGCTGAGAACCAGTTTCTGGCACATAACGATAATATTCAGCGTCTTTCGCAGGCGAGAGTGTATGCCCCATCATCATATCTGCCGCCTTTTCAGCTACCATGATCGTCGGCGCATACAAGTTACCATTGGTAATTGCTGGGAAAACGGACGCATCAACGACACGCAGATTTTTCACCCCATGTACATTCAATGATTCATCCACGACTGCCATTTCATCGCTCGCCAAGCCCATTTTGCAAGTACAGCTGGGGTGGTAAGCACTTTCCCCTTCGCGTGCCACAAAATCGAGGATCTCTTCATCGGTTTGCGCATCGCTGCCCGGTGATAACTCTTTACCGCGAAGGTGGTCAAACGCAGGTTGCGCAATGATATCTCGCGACACGCGAATCGCTTCCACCCACTCTTTACGCTCTTGTGGCGTTGAGAGATAGTTAAAGAAGATCTCTGGCTTCTCATCTGGGTTAGTGCTGCGAATTTTAACGTAACCGCGCACATCGGTATTCATCGGCCCCACATGCAACTGGAAACCATGTCCTTTGTTGGGTGCCGAACCATCATAGCGAATTGCCAAAGGTAAAAAGTGGAACTGCAAGTTCGGATACGCCACCTCATCATTACCACGCACAAAACCACCTGCCTCAAAGTGGTTGGTCGCGGCAGCACCTTTACGACGGAACAGCCAATCAAAACCGATTTTCGGTTGATTGTGAAACTTAAGCGCGGGATACATGCTGACCGGCTCTTTACATTCATACTGCACGTAAAGCTCAAGGTGGTCTTGCAAGTTTTCACCCACACCCGGCAAATGGTGAACAGGCTTAATCCCTAAGTTTTTCAACATGGTCTCATCGCCAATACCCGATAGCTGCAACAGCTTCGGTGAGTTGATTGCACCACCACAACTGATAATCTCGGCGCCATAGGCGGTTTTTTTCCGTCCCCACTTGCGGTATTCCACACCGATAGCCGTTTTGTCTTCAAACAGCACCTTGTCGGTTGTCGCGCCTGTGATAACGGTAAGATTTTTACGGTTCATCACCGGGTGTAGATACGCGCGCGCAGCACTGTGGCGACGACCGCGATAGATATTTTGGTCGAAAATCCCAAAGCCTTCTTGCTGATAACCGTTCACATCGTCTGTTAATGGATAGCCCGCTTGCTGGGTGGCATTAAAGAAGGCACTAAACAGAGGGTTATCGCAATCGGCGGTACTGATCGCCAGTGGACCATTATTACCATGGTAATCATCTTGGCCCTGTAAACGCGTTTCACACTTGCGGAAATACGGCAAACAATGAGCATAATCCCATTTTTTCAATCCGTGCTCGTTGGCCCACTTCTCGTAGTCCATGGCGTTACCACGGATGTAAATCATGCCATTAATACTGCTGCAACCGCCAAGCACTTTGCCACGAGGCTGCGCGATACGGCGATTATGCATGTTCGGCTCGGGCTCGGATTCATATAGCCAGTTATAGGTGCCATCAGTCAGCAAGTATGTCAGTGCGGCGGGCATATGAATGCGAAAATCAAGTCGATAATCAGGACGACCCGCCTCAAGCAGTAGCACCTTGTTATCTGGATTGGCGCTCAAACGGTTCGCCAACACACAGCCTGCTGAACCCGCGCCAATAATGATGTAATCGTAGTTTTGTTGCAGTCCCATAAAACCTCCAGTTTTCCTTCCCGCGCGCAGTGACTTGTTCGCCATCTTGGTGGCGCGGTTATGGGTGAATGTAGTTAGAGGTTTCCTTTTTGAAGTGTTTTTTATTATTTGCTTGATGCTTGTGCATCAATGCATTGTTGTAGCAACCGATAGTGGTGGCTGATCGTTGCCTGCGCCTTAAAAGGCTCTGCGGCAACAATGTGGTGGACGGTCTGCTGCCAGTTTTCCACCGTTTGGCGACGATACTCCGCCGCCTGATAAAGGGCATAATCGTGCGAGCTAAAGCCTTGTTGCAGCGCATGCATCACCCACTCAAAAATTGGGTTGCCTGACATTTCAGCAATCAGCAGGTTTAGCGCCCGATCTAGCTCCCCTAATCGATCAAGATCTGGACTCACACTCGCCGCTTCAGCCGCTAAGGCTTCTACGGTTTCCTGCAGTGTGACTTTCTGCGCCTCATTCCCGCGACTCATCGCAAGTAAAACCAAGCTTTGGTCGACCGTTTCACGAAACTCCGCCACTTTCTCCGCATTGATATGGCTTTGCTTGAGAAACAGCGCCAGTGATTCACTGATATGATGAACATCCACTTGGCGCACGACAGCACCGCCTTTCTGACCCTTGCGGATTTCAATCAAGCCTTTTTGTTTGAGTGCCTGAATCGCCTCGCGCACTACACCGCGTCCTGTTCCGAACTGTTGCTGAAGCTCACGCTCACTGGGTAGTTTGTCACCCGGCTTTAGCGCCTCGGACAGAATCGCTGACTCAATTTGTAATGCCACATCTTCACTGGCCCGGCCCATTTGCACCGGATGAAAAAGGCTTTGTGCGGTTGTGTTCATCATTACCCTCTCTTTTGGTAGGACCAAACTAGCAATATTAGCTCTATAAAGTCAAATACCATCTCGCTAGCCTTACTTTGGTACGACCATTACCCATAATAGAAAATCAAC
>NZ_MUFK01000043.1:0-24751 GCF_001996085.1 Salinivibrio sp. PR5 | reverse complement strand
AATTTATCTAGCGTCGTGGTTTCACCGTCTAACTATTTCAAAGATATTTTGGTCAGTCACTATAAAGTGCCCAAAGATAAAATTGTAGTGAGTCCATCGGGAGGCGTTGATTCAGGGGTGTTTCACTCTCAAATAGATAGTGTAAAAAGGTACACTTTTGGTTATGTTGGAAGGATAGAAAAAAACAAAGGAATTGATGATCTAATTGAAGCGTTTCAGTTAGTGAAGGATCTAAACTATAACTATAGTCTCTTAATAGTTGGTAGCGGAAGTTACGTGTCTGAGTTGAGGGAAATAGTAAATTCAATGGTTGGAGTCACGTTTATTGAAGGGATGAGTCAGAATGAGCTAGTAGATGTATATAACACAATCAGCTTTCTTGTTTTCCCTTCTAAACTAAGAGAAAGTTTAGGCTTAATCCCTATTGAGGCTATGATGTGTGGCACACCTGTCTTATCATCGCGTATTGGAGCTACTCATGACTATATTGTGTCGGATATGTGTGAGTATTCCTTTGAGCCCGGCAGTATAGAGGGCCTAAAGGCATCGTTACTTAAGGCGGCGGGAGCGAGTAAAGATGAGTACGAGTGTTTATCTCAGCTAGCATCGAAGATAGCTAAAAAATATGAATCAGACCGAGTGATTAAAGAGCTTTATATGCAGTTAAAATGTCGATTAGGTAGCCGGAATGTATAAGAATATTGCTATTGTTTTCGGTTGTGGTGGGCATAGAGCGCAAGCGACACGATTTTATCGAGAGTTTGCTATTGACGGTGACATCAATTTTTTTGCCATTACGGATGAAGGGAAGGCTCCAAATTGGAGTGAACAATGTTTAGTTCTTGAGCCCTTGCGGAATAAATATACTGGTAGATTAGTTTCGCCGCTAAAATTTTACTCAAATGTAGTTAAATCTTATCGCTTTTTAAGGAAAAACGATATTTCAACTCTAGTATCTTTCGGGCCAGGAGTCGCCATTTTTGCGGGGGTAGCAGCCAAATTGACAGGTTGTTCAATTATTCACTTTGAAACATGGTCAAAGTTTCATTCACCTTCTTGGACAACGCGAGTGATGAAGTATTTTACAAAGCATATTTTCATACAAAATATAGAGCTTAAGAATAAAATTCCATATGGGAAATATGTGGGTCGATTATAAATGAAGATACTAGTTACCGTCGGTACAACAGCATTCGATGAACTAATTGCTGAGATTGATCAGTCATTCGAGCAAGATAGCAACGTCAGTATTATTGCTCAGGTTTCAGAAGAGTCATGTTATAACACACACAATATTCGAGCGTTTAGTTTCTGTGATAATTTACAGCCTTACATAGAGCAAGCAGACGTTGTAGTAACACATGCAGGAGCAGGCTCGGTATACTCGATGTTAGAGAGTAGTAAGAAGCTGGTTGTTGTTCCAAACTTGCGGAGGGCTGATAAGCACCAATTAGAGCTGGCTAAGTATGTGCATGAAAATAAATTTGCCATCGCATGTCTAGATTTGAAAACACTCAAACACTGTATTTTTCAGGCTGTATCTATGGATTTTTCTCCGTATCATCGTGAAAAGTTTTTTGGGCATAGTATCATACGTAATTTACTTACCTAAATAATTCATATCTCATTACGATCTCGGCCCTAGGATACGAGGATTCTCTGCTGTCTCAAGTTCACCTTTTCCCAACTTTTCTCGAATAAAGCACGTCACTCGCCATATATGTCGCAGTAATAAACAGTAGAGGGTAAAGCACCCCAAAAAGCCAATGAACATGATAGTTTCATGGATCTGTAGCAGTTCTCCAATAATACCGATACACGCAAACCCTGTAGCGAGCAAACAAATAGCACCTAATGTTTGACGTGATGAGAGCCCTACGCGTTGGAAAATATGATGTAGATGCTCACGGTCAGGCTTAAAAGGGGAGTCTCCGCGTTTTATGCGCCTAAACATGATTGCTGTCATGTCCATCAAGGGTAGGGCAATCAACCACAACCCGGTAACAGGACGTATTGCAGCACTGGTTGGGTGTTGGCTGGCAAGCAGTAAAAACCAAATGACAGTAAAGCCGATCAGCATACTCCCCGCATCACCCATAAACACTTTTCTTTCTCGACCAAGTAATCCTAAATTAAACATTAAATAGGGTGCCATAATCACCGTGAGCACCAAACATAAATAGGCGAGTGAGGTATGGCCATTTAAGTAAAGTAAAATGCCTAAGCTAACAAAGGTGACCGTCGCTAACCCACCCAGCAAGCCATCAATACCATCTACCATATTGAATGCATTAATGGCTCCAATCACTGCCATTACGGTCAGCACATAGCCAAGTGTGTCTAGGCGAACATCGCCAGTCGCGAAGATATTGCCAAGGCGGTTTAGCTCAATACCGCCCAACACCATCATGGCGATTGCGAGTGCGGCTTGGATAGCAAACCGAAGTTTAAAGTCGATATCGAACTTGTCGTCCAAGACACCGATAGTGACGAGGATCAGAATACATGTGGCATATAGACCACTATGAGGTATGACTTCTGGATTGTTGAGCAAAAAATAAACCAGAGATAGACACACTGCCAATCCGCCCACAAGTGGGACGGCACCTGCATGGTGTTTCCTTTTATCTGGCTTATCAACAAGATCGATGCGTCTTGCCACTTTTCGCAGCACAAATAAAGAAGCCGCTGAGAAAAACAAGAGTAAAGCCAAATCGACAAATGAGATAATCACTGTGTCTTCCTTGCTATGAGTGAGCACGTTTTTTTGTTATGTCCTGCATCAAACTCTAGTCGTTAGTCGCGGGACGTGCAAACCAAGGCGCACGATCATCAGTTAATTGATAAAGCGTATATTTTCTGCCTAATTTTTGTCCGCCATCCCGTTGAAGCGGCTGCCACGCGATAATACCACGAGATGTTGTCGGTTTGACTGAAAGCAGATCAAACGGGATAGAAACATAAAATCCTTTGGTAAAACTCCCCTCACCAAATTCTTCTGCTGATAAATCGGTTTTACTCGCATAAGCGCCGACCATAATACCGCTATCAAACTGCTTTGCGACATCTAACGTTACCCCTACGTCGTCGGTTAGATAGCGCCCAGCGCTGATTTTAGCCAGTGTACCATCGAACAGCCCTAGTGGGTTTTGCCAGTAAAGTGTCGCATGCCCCGTGGTTGTGCCGGTTTGAACTCTAAAGGGGCGTTCTTCGTTTTTGCTAGGTTGATATTCGTTTTTAAATAGGCCAAAGGCTGATCCCGGCTCTCTTTGCTTAACATAATTGATGTCCACACCCAGAGCAAATGCGCTATTCATGGGTCGGTACAGCACTTCGCCGCCTACGCCCGCGAACATGGTTTCCAAATAACCGCCATAAGCTTGGCTGTACCAATTATCTCCCCAATGGTCGAGGTAGGTTAGCTGCGCATTAGTGACTCGGACTGTATCCTCAAGATATTGACGATTAAGTGTGCGTACCCGTTTCAAGTCGGTACCATCAGGCGGTACTGTGTATTTAAATTTATCGTAGGTATCAGCTATGTTGACGTACACGCTCGACGAGGCGATAAAATGATCGCCAAGGCGAGCAGCGGCGCGACCTGATACACCTAACGAATACATATAAAAGCCTTCTGAGCCGCCAAAAGATTGGATAAACACCGGGGCGAGCCCCATATCAAAATCATCTTGGTGGGCCGCTTTTAATTCTCCGGAGATGGCGCGAGGCAGCGTGTGCGTGCGTGCATCATCAGGTTTTGCCTCGACATAAGCGTGAGTAGCGACAGCCGCGTAAGTTTCTGCATCGATGACGGTTTCAGTCATCGGTTGGCGTTGGGCCTGTTGAACAATGCGGTACTGAGTCGCTTGAATCCCGGTGTTTGCGATCAATGTGGCTGCACGTGTTTGTGCAATATCTTGGTCGCGATACTTTGTTTGTTCACCGGCAACCGTGACTGTATCACCGTCAAAATGCACGCGATTGTCTTTATACCCCGCCACATTGGCAAGTTGCGTGCTTAATCGTTGCCATTGGTCTGCCGTTAAATCTTCTGTTGCGCTAGCAGGTCGGTAGGCTGGGTCATCATTATCTATCCAAAAAGTGTCCACCTGATTGAAGTTGGTGTTCAAGCTGAGCCCGGCAGTGAATACTTCACCCCGCTCATAGGACAGGCGTGCTGCACCCCAATCACCGAAGCGGTATACGGCACCAAGGTTCCACGGACTATCAACTTGCATGGGGATGCCGGTTTGGGTACTAATGAAGTCAGCTTGGTAATCATTACCGTCGTACTCCAGCTTTAGGCTCAGTGGCGCGTAAGGTGTCTGATATTCGATACCGCCGAACAGTGCCGTACAGCCAGTAAACATACGATCAATATCTACACTGCCGCCTCTACCAGAAAATGCCGTGTCACGGCCGCAGTCAACGGACTTCTGTTTATCGCCCGTTAAATTTGCACGGTTTCCTAAATAGCCCCAACCAATACCGAGTGAGAAATCAAATGGGCCGACACGTTTAGAACCCACGAGATACTCACCATCAAATAACCCTGTGCCCCCAATGTCTCTCAGACCGACTGCAAGCTCTGGCAACCAGTAACTTTCTTGCCACAGGCGCAATTTGGCATCGATACTCTTATCAGTATATTTAGTGTCGCCGCTAAAACTGGGGTCATCGCTGTAAA
Source organism: Salinivibrio sp. PR5 (assembly GCF_001996085.1). Taxonomy (NCBI): domain Bacteria; kingdom Pseudomonadati; phylum Pseudomonadota; class Gammaproteobacteria; order Vibrionales; family Vibrionaceae; genus Salinivibrio; species Salinivibrio sp. PR5. The sequence continues at coordinate 20,064 of NZ_MUFK01000043.1, read as the reverse complement.
GTAAGTCGTGCACCTGGGTGTATCGGATAGTCGTTTCTAACCAAGGGAATAACTGCAGCGAGGTATTAAAGTGCACATAGTCTTCGTTGTAGGTGCTGCCTAAGGTGAATTCACCTTCTGGCGCTGAGCGTGCGGTGGGCATTTGTATCAGGCCTACACCACCAAAATCGGTTTGTGAATAGATGAGATCGGGGTAATCGAAACTGTCCGCTGATACTGCGTAACTTGTTGTTAATAAGAACGTGCTGAGCCACAAGGCATGTGATGAAGGAGTTATCAGTCGCATTATCGAATTAACCTATTTTGCAGATACGTAAGCACGTGTTCATTTGTATCAACCGCAAAGCCATCAATCGCTTTTTCGGGGAGGGGAAGATAAATGATCGAACCGGGTAACAGATCTTGATGCCGTTCATTCCAGTAGGCAATAGGAACATGGCTGCGCTCTCCGGATGGCATGATAATCAGCGCCTGGGAAATGCCGGTTGTTTCCGCACCGGCTTGCTCAAGATAGCGACGTACTGATTGTCGCTCAGTAAAGGCATACTCTCCAGGCTGCTTTACGTCGCCCAATACCATAATGGTTGTCGGACGATGAGGCAATTGTAGGTGCCATGTGCCGTTTAATAGCGGATTCGCGGCGGGTGTAATGCGCGTAAAATCGGGATCAATATTCCGGTTAATCCGCTCGGCAACCGTTAACTGTGTGAGCGTACGATATAGGCGTTTCCACTGCTGTTGAGTCTTACCTGTATTCACGGTGATTTGATGACGCACGGGTTGCAAATCAGCAATACGATCCGCGTTTTGGCTATCTTTGCGATAGAGCCCCGCAGCAGGCCAATACACGTCGTCCAATACCCGCTGCTGGCTTTGGGCCGCGGCTAATACTGCCTCTGAAAGGCGGGGAGGCTGAGAAAACGAGAGATGTGTATCTTGGTTAGCTGTTATCGTCGCGGCTTGTAAAGGCATCGCTATTAGTAGTAAAACAGCCACGAGCCCATGTGTTAGTAAGCAGTTACTCTTCATGGTCGCTCCCTTGGTAGGGCTTTAAATGGGTCAAGGTTACAGCAGGCAAATGTGGTGCGAGATGCTGATAGGATTTAATCACGTTACCATTGCTATTATTCACCCAATAGTCATTGGTCCATTGAACATCAAGTGAGGGAAGGGACACTAGCTCTCGATAATGCGCTGTCTCAACTCGCGTACCATTCACCAAAATTGTTTGTGCACCAACATGATTAAATGTCGACTTGGCTAGGTAGCCACTGTGGTTGCCCGGCTGCCAATCAATCTTTCGTGACCATGTATGCGGCATAGTAATGGTTGTAAGGCCAACACTAAGCGGGTCAGGCGTGTCCGTTTGGGTTGCCGTTAAGTTACCATCGGCGAAGTTTACTGTTTTTACAATTCGGCCACTGCGGGTCACGATCATTTCGTGTTTGGCTGATAACCATTTGAGGTTAGGACTGGTATGTTGGCTTGGCTCAGCGAATGCTAACACCATAAATCCTTGCGGCCCGTTGTCGAGCTGAGCGTAAAGACTTGCGTAGGGGAGAGCGTTAATTTCTTCCCAACTTTTCTCGGCATCGGGGAAGCCATTATAGGCAAATTTAAACGAATCACCGAGATCTTGCATTCGTTGTGTGCATCCAGCAGAAAGCAGAACGATGCAGCCTATCAAGAGTACATGGTTGGATTTGGTCATAAGTGGTGGTTGGGCGGCGTGGCGGTGATAGAAAAATGGCTATAGGTTTACCTATAGCCACCGTTTCGAACCTCAGCGATTACTGTCCAGCGCTTAATGAGGTAGAGTTTGACGCATCGTTGTCATCATTACTCGCAGCTGCGACAGCAGCACCTACGGCAGCCGCCGCCGCAACACCGGCAGCAACGGTACCAGCTGCAACACCGCCGGCAGCTGCAGCACCCGCCGCACCTGCGCCCGCAGCGCCAGCACCTGCGCTCGCACCGGCACCCGCGCTCGCACCGGCACCTGCGCTCGCACCACTACCGCTTGCAGCACCCGGTGCCGCCTCGGTTGCGGCCATTGTGCTTGCAGCGAACAGCATAGCAATCAAGCCTGTTGCAATTTTCTTCATTTGTCTCTCCATGATTTTTGCATTAATACAAAAACGTCTGCAAACGCAGACACTAGTAAACTCTAATAGCTAAACACCGAGAAGTAAAATAAATACCGTATACATCACAGATATTTCATCTTAAATGTGCGGTAAAGCAGGGAGATCCGCCTCGCAACCGCATCGGCGCTCTTGCTCTTTCTGTACTCTGTCATCGGTATTCTGTTCCCTAGGCCCTAGGCCCTAGGCCCTAGGACCTAGGACCTAGGATCCTAGGCCCTAGAATCTTTCTAGTCTCTAGTCCCCATATCCATCCGGGTTATTCGACTGCCAGCGCCACGTGTCCTCAACCATGCTATTAAGCCCTCTCTTGGCCTTCCAGCCCAATATAGCCTCAGCATAAGTTGGGTCAGCATAGCATTCGGCAACATCACCCGCGCGTCGCGGTTTGAATTCATAGGGAATGGGGCGCTCGGCAACACGCTCAAACGCATATACCATGTCTAACACGCTCTTACCTTGGCCAGTGCCGAGATTAAAAATGTGGGTGCCGGGTTGATGGGCCATTTTTTCTAGTGCCGCTAAATGGCCATCAGCAAGATCAACCACATGAATATAGTCGCGTACGCCAGTACCATCGGGGGTGGGATAATCGTTACCAAATATCCCCAGCTTTTGGCGTCGTCCCACTGCCACTTGAGCAACAAAAGGCAGCAGATTATTCGGCGTACCACGTGGATCCTCTCCGAGCAGTCCCGATGTGTGCGCGCCAACAGGATTAAAGTAACGTAACAGAGTGATACTCCAATCCGGGTTTGCGTGTTGAAAATCCCGGAGGCATTCTTCCACCATTAATTTGCTGCGCCCATAGGGATTGGTCGCTGAGGTGGGAAAGTTCTCTTTAATCGGCACTGACGCAGGGTCGCCATAAACGGTAGCCGAAGAGCTAAAAATAAGCGATTTAACATTCGCAGCTTCCATGGCTTGCACCAGACGTAAGGTGCCAGACACATTGTTGTCGTAGTATTTGAGTGGCTTTTCAACCGACTCGCCGACCGCTTTTAGCCCTGCAAAATGGATCACGCTGTCGATGGTGTATTCATCAAACACAGACTTTAAGAAAGCATCGTCGCGTATATCCCCTTGGATAAAAATAGGGCGAACGCCGGACACTTGCTCAATCCTATCAAGCACGACTTTTTTGCTATTACAAAGGTTATCGACCACAACAGGTGAGTAACCTTGTTGGATAAGTTGAATACAGGTATGGCTGCCAATATATCCCGTGCCACCGGTGACGAGTACATTCATGGTGATGTTGCCTAATTTTTTATCGGTATTGATTCAGTAATATTTACAGAATACGGAACACGGGAGTAAATAGGAAGAGCCGGTAAAAGCCGCCTCGCACCCGCATCGGCGCTCTTGCTCTTTGTGCTCTGTATTCCGTATTATTCGCCCTAGGACCTTTCTAGTCTCAATGCCATGCTTGCAAAGATCACCACGCCGAGTGTGAAAAATAGAATCCCTGAATGGTGATTAATATAGTGCTGGGTGAGCATGTATCCGGCAATTAGCACAATGTGACAACGTAAAACAACGCAGGCAAAACCTTGATCAGAATGAGGTTTACATTGTATTTTTTTCGTAGCCACCCAAGGGGCTATGAGTAAAAATACCAGAGCTAAACCGCCAATTATCCCTTTTATTTGCAACTCTTCTAGCAACTGGTTGTGTGCGCGGCTAAATAGCATAACGACTGGGTCAACAATACGTTGGTCAACCAAATCCTGTTTTTTCTCGGTAAATCGATCGTAACCGGTTCCTGTCAATGGGTTATCTGTCCACAACAGCCATGCAGTTCGCCACAATTCTACACGAGTTCCCGAAGATGTTTTTATTTTGGGTTTCATTTCAGGTGCTTGCTCGGTAGCCAGCTCAACACTTTTTACAGTTTGATATTGATCGAGATCGGAAAAGACCAAGCCTGCTCGATGCAAGGCGGGCACGATAGCGGTAACTACAATCAGAGTGACGCTTGCTGCCATCGCCATATAATCGCGACGGTTAAAGGTGTTTCGATAATAAATGACCGCCCATAGCGCCACGAATGGTGTCACAACCCATGCGCCACGGCCGCCACTGAGCAATGTCGCCACAAATCCCAAGGTGATACCGACAAAGGCGATTTTTTTTAAAACAGGCAACGAGCGCTGGCAGCCAAAAATATAAGCAAAAATGCTAAACACACTTAAGCTTGCCGCCATGCCAGCGACTTGAATGGACATGAATCCACCGCTAGACAGTGCACGGATCCCCATTCCGTAATGTTGATAGAGGGCAATAATCCCAACCACAGAAGCTCCAATGCTGCAGCCATATAAAACGGCCTTGAGCGAGGGTGGATACCTCAGTAAGCACGCAAAAATTATTACGGCCAATAAAACACGGCTCGGCATATCGAGCTGCTCGTACTGTCCACTTGGTACTGCGAACGCCAGAGTAACCAAAAAGTACAACATAAAAGACGCCGTCACGAGTAGAGCAGGCGGGCTTTTAAGGAATCGATAAGTCCTTGGTAGTAGGACTAAGGCGGTAAGGGCCAATAAAATCGCGATGTACTTATATGAATCTGGTGTGGCAAGCAGTGTCGCAAAGTAAGCGAAACACAAAAAATTAATGAGTGTTTGTCGAGAAAAGTACGGCAATGCGTGTTCTCCTGTTATGCGCATACGCTGAAAATTAAAATTGTGGTCACTCTCTCCTGCTTGAAGCGACAGCGGTACTGGTTGCGTGCGTTCCCTTCCCAATCACATTGCTGGCCTATGCTTATGGGGCTCTCACCGCTTACCTGCCACTCCAAGTGGTTTGGGTATCGTATGACAGCTAGCTGTTTTTCTGTTGGCTTGAGTGTTGCACTTAATTGGTATGATGAAAAGCCTTTCTATCGTCGTTTTTGATACCATACAACACGCATTGCAAGTGTGGTTAGACACCCTGTCTATATACATGTCATAAAAATATAAATAGTGACATCACTGGGTGAATTAATTGCGCACACACCTGATTAAAAACGGTAAGGAAGAGTAATGAGCCGATTGGTTGTTCTTGGCAGCGTCAATGCTGATCATGTTTTACGTGTCTCTAGTTTTCCGCGTCCCGGAGAGACATTACACGGTCGAGATTATACGGTGATAGCTGGCGGCAAAGGGGCGAATCAAGCGGTCGCGGCGGTGCGTTGTGGTGCCGATGTTGCCTTTATTGCCAGTGTGGGTGACGACGCCTTTGGCCAGCAGATTCGTCAGTCTTATGCGCAAGAGGGGATGGATGTCAGTGCGATAAAGGTACAGCCTGATACGCCGACCGGGATTGCGATGATCCAAGTGACTGATCAAGGTGAGAACAGTATTGCGCTTTCGGCAGAAGCCAATGCCAATCTGACAGCGGAGACTATCAGCGATGATCTCACTAAAATCGCCGACGCTGACTATTTACTGATGCAGTTAGAAACACCGATGTGCGGCATTGAAAAGGCGGCGTTTCATGCCAAAGCGGCAAAGACACAGGTGGTGCTTAATCCCGCCCCTGCCGTACCGCTGAGCGACGCGCTTCTTGCCGCGGTCGATATTATCACCCCGAATGAAACGGAAGCCCAAAGCCTGACGGGTATCGCGGTAACAGACACCGCCAGTGCTCAAGCGGCCTCGGACGTGCTCCATGAAAAAGGGGTAGGGACTGTACTGATCACCCTCGGCAAACAAGGCGTGTGGCTGAGTGAAAAAGGCGAACAGGCGGGCCAGCTTATTCCTGGGTTCCGAGTCGATGCCGTCGATACCACAGCCGCGGGTGATACCTTTAATGGCGCATTGGTGACAGGATTAATAGAGGGACAGACACTTTATCAGGCAATCCGCTTTGCGCATGCCGCGGCGGCATTATCCGTGACAAAGCGTGGCGCACAAACCTCGATTCCTTCTCGTGCAGAGGTTGAGGCGTTTTTGGCGTTAGCGCACCAATAACATTATGTTTCAAAAGGGTTGAGCATACCAAACTCCCTCAACCCTTAGTGATCACACGAATATCTTGTTTCCTATCTCGACTTTTCTCTCGGTGCCTTGCATGGCCTTCATTTCCTATAAGATAATTGAATCATCTTTAGTATTGCGTACTTACGGCGCCGATATATCAATAAAGGACAAAAATGAAGATTCTAGTGACAGGAGGAGCGGGTTTTATTGGCTCTGCAGTGATTCGGCATATCATCAATCAGACAACAGACTCGGTCATCAATGTTGATAAATTAACCTACGCGGGCAACTTAGAGTCGCTAGTGGATGTTGATAAAAGTAACCGCTACACGTTTGAGCAAATTGATATATGTGACAAAGCATCACTTGAGCGAGTATTTGATACTCACCAGCCTGATGCCATTATGCACCTAGCGGCTGAGTCGCATGTCGATCGCTCAATTGATGGTCCTGCTGCGTTTATTGAGACCAATATTGTTGGCACCTACACCTTGCTGGAGGTCAGCCGGCGCTATTGGAATACGCTCAGCGATGAGAAAAAAACAGCTTTTCGCTTTCATCATATCTCCACGGATGAGGTGTATGGCGATTTACATCATACAGATGCGCTTTTTACGGAATCAACGCCGTACGCTCCCTCAAGCCCGTATTCTGCCTCAAAAGCGTCCAGTGACCATTTAGTACGTGCTTGGCAACGCACTTACGAGTTACCGACCATTATCACCAACTGCTCGAACAACTACGGCCCCTATCACTTTCCTGAAAAACTGATCCCTCTGGTGATCCTGAACGCGTTAGAAGGTAAAGCGCTACCCGTATATGGCGATGGAACGCAAATTCGCGATTGGCTGTTTGTCGATGATCACGCGCGTGCGTTATACCGCGTTGTCACTGAAGGGGCGGTGGGCGAAACCTACAATATCGGCGGTCACAACGAAAAGAAAAATATCGATGTCGTGAAAACAATTTGCACCATCATGGACGAACTCGCACCGATGGATCAGCGAGGCTATTCGACCGGCACGCAGCACGCTTCGCTAATTACATATGTTCAAGACCGACCCGGTCACGATCGTCGCTATGCAATTGATGCTTCCAAGATTGAAAAGGATCTGGGTTGGCGACCAGAAGAAACCTTTGAGTCAGGGATTCGAAAAACGGTGGAATGGTACTTGGCCAACCGTGAATGGTGGCAGCGAGTGCTTGATGGCTCCTACTCACGAGAGCGCTTGGGTACAAACTAGCCTCAAGTATTATCAAATAGTGACTCCTTGGCTCGAGTGTTCTCTTGGGCCTAGGCGCAAGAACCTAGGACGTATTTTTATGAAAGGAATTATCCTTGCTGGTGGGTCGGGTACACGGTTATATCCACTCACACGTGGCGTTTCTAAACAGCTCCTACCCATTTATGACAAGCCAATGGTGTTCTACCCGCTGTCAACGTTGATGCTAGCGGGCATTCGAGACATTTTAATCATTACCACGCCAGAAGATAACGCGAGTTTTAAGCGTCTTCTCGGTGATGGTTCTGACTTTGGGGTTCGTCTTGAGTACGCCGTTCAGCCTAGTCCAGATGGCTTGGCGCAGGCCTTTATCATTGGCGAGCAGTTTATCGGTGATGACAGTGTATGTTTGGTACTGGGCGATAACATTTTTTATGGTCAGTCGTTTTCAAGCACGCTTAAACGTGCTGCGGCACGAGAGTCTGGCGCGACTGTCTTTGGTTATCAGGTCAAAGATCCTGAGCGCTTTGGCGTGGTTGAGTTTGACGATGAAATGAATGCCATCTCCATCGAAGAAAAACCGTCTAAGCCTAAGTCTCAGTACGCGGTCACTGGGTTGTACTTTTATGATAACCGAGTGGTTGAGATGGCAAAGCAGGTCAAACCTTCAGCCCGTGGAGAGCTTGAGATCACCGCGATTAATGAAATGTATTTGCATGATGAGACACTCAAAGTCGAGCTTCTAGGGCGTGGATTTGCATGGCTAGATACTGGCACCCATGAAAGCTTGCATGAAGCATCTTCTTTTGTACAAACCATTGAAAATGTGCAAGGGCTCAAAGTCGCCTGTTTGGAAGAAATCGCATGGCGACAAGGGTGGCTAACAGACGAACAGCTGAGGGCCTTAGCTGAGCCGATGATGAAGAACGATTATGGGCAGTATCTAGCAAAACTGGTGAAGGAATCGACAGTTAAAGGACATCCTGAATGCGCATCTTAATAACCGGTAGTCAAGGCCAAGTGGGTCATTGTCTTGTTAAACAGCTCACCGCAAAAAAACAGATCACCATGCTGGCGTGCACGAAAGATGATCTCGACATTACTGATCGTCAAGCGGTGATAAAAAAGGTCAACGCATTCAAGCCGAGTGTGATCATCAATGCAGCAGCTTACACCGCTGTGGATAACGCTGAAAGTGATGTCGAGAAAGCCTATGCCGTGAACCGAGATGGGCCCAAATACTTGGCAGAAGCTGCTGAGCAGCACCAAGCTACATTACTGCATTTATCAACCGATTACGTGTTCTCGGGTTGCAATGAAGCGCCATATAGAGAGACTGACCAAACCGACCCAAACAGTGTATATGGTGCAAGCAAGCTAGCCGGAGAGCTGGCGGTACAGCGAGCGTGCTCTAAGCACATTATTTTGCGCACGGCGTGGGTGTTTGGTGAGCAGGGTGGCAACTTCGTTAAAACTATGCTGCGCTTAGCGTCGCAAAGAAACACGTTAAATGTCGTCAATGATCAGTTGGGTGGGCCGACTTACGCAGGTGATATCGCAAGTGCCCTGATTCGTATCGCGCAACACCTTGAAGAAGATGATAATCCCCGCTATGGCCTGTATCATTTTACCGGCTACCCGCATGTAAGTTGGTATGAATTTGCGTCTGCGGTTTTTGCTTGCGCGTACCAACAAGGCATCCTAAAAACTGTGCCGACAGTGACGCCTATTTCAACAGCTGAGTATCCCACCCCAGCTAAAAGACCGGCGAATTCGCGTTTAGATACCACGCAAATAATGGCCCAATTCTCAATTCCGCCCAGTGATTGGCAATGTGCACTGACCAACCTCAGCGATTATCAGGACGAATCTGATGCAAGTAATTAATACCGCAATTCCCGATATTAAAATTATCGAGCCGTCTGTATTTGGCGACGAACGAGGCTTTTTCATGGAAACTTGGAATCAAAAACGCTTTGATGAGCAAGTCACAGGTAAGCCAACCTCTTTTGTGCAAGACAACCACTCTAAATCTGCGCAAGGTATTTTGCGTGGCTTGCATTACCAAACGCAAAATACGCAAGGCAAGCTCGTACGGGTTGTGAGCGGTGAAGTGTTTGATGTGGCAGTTGATTTACGCCAAGGCTCCTCCACCTGTGGGCAGTGGGTGGGGGTATACCTCTCTGCAGAGAATAAGCGCCAGCTTTGGATACCCGAGGGGTTCGCTCATGGCTTTTATGTGACGAGTGAGGAAGCCGAGTTTGTCTACAAATGCACGGATTTCTACAATCCAGCAGCTGAGGTGACCTTGCAGTGGGACGACCCCGAGCTCGGCATTCAGTGGCCATTAACGGTTGCTCCCCTCCTTTCTGAAAAAGATAAGGTAGGGAAAACCCTCGCCGAACTGCGTAATCAGGGCCTACTTTTTAGTCTTTAGCATTCGTGAATGGGAATACGGAGCGCTTCGATTACGGAGTACGGAGAAGAGCAGAAAAGCCGCCCCTAGAATCCTAGGATCTAGGACCTTTACCCATCGGCACCGGCACGATAGGCTTTTTCCGTATTCCGTATTCCGTATTCCGTATTCCGTATTCCGTATTCCTTCATCTTTCCCTAGGACCTAGGACCTAGGCCCCTGGGCTCTCCCTCCCCATCTATTCAGAACGCCGTTCTGTAAATGATTTTTTGGGACCATATCACAGTAAGTTCGTATCTTACTGTTTTTCCTTCTCTTAATTTTTTGCATCTTTTGAGCATGTTTTCATACAAAACTAATTCTTTGTCCAAAAAAACAGCAAACAGCGCTCCTAGTACAATAAAAACATTCCGTCAATATTGATGATTTATTCAGTTTGCGTAGTATACCAGCCTGCAAAATTCAACACTGCAAACGATAAAGTAGACCATATCGTAAAAGTTACAAAATCGTTTCRGTATTTTTGTGCGTTTAACCTTGTGAATAAGCTGGTTTTTGTCTGCGCAGTGTGATCAAGCGCTAACATCAATGGGCGGTAGCGTGTCTGTTTTGCTAGCAGCCTAGTGAATAGTTATGCTTTTTTTGCTTTGATTAAGAAGTTAGACGTCACGTAAAAATTCCGCATTTAAAATTAAATTCGAATAAAAATTAAAATGGAACTCAACAACTTAAAGGTGTTGATCAGTAAGGTTTTGGCTATGAATGTTCTGTGTAAACTTATTCTACCTTGTGGGCTGCTCGTGCTCGCAGGCTGCTCGTCTTACCCCACGTCGCAAGCAGATAGCTACAGTGTGGTGTCTGGCATGCCCAATCACACCATTGAGTATATTCAGCACAGTGATACCAAATTGGGTAGCCAAATGAATGTTGGCGATACAGTCTCGCTGTCTCTTCAAACAGGCGAGCAATCCTTTCTTATTGAGCAACGCTACTTTTCCGCAATTGGCACGACGTGTTTCGCCATGCGTCACGTCGCCTCGTCTCTGAAATCCACGCAAACCTCGCAGTACAACCTTTGTGAATACCCCCAAGGTTGGGGCATTGTGCGAGCGTTTCGTAACTAGCGCTTATCGCCTCGCGCGTCGATTTACACCTCGCGATAAGCCCCGTGTCGCCAAGCACTAGGGCTTCCTTAACAGGCCTAACAAGAGTGGGTTGTAGCACCTAACTTTGATTTCCAGAGAACCAACAAGAATGAAAAGACTAATCACTATTTTTCTAATTGCGTTTACGGTTACAACAGCCGCACAAAGCGCTTCACGCAGTGAGCTCATGGCCGCCGCCAAGCAAGCACAAGGCGTATCCAGTACCGCAAACGCCTCTGACGACACAGTCAAAGCGAATTGGCAATCATCGAATTACGGCCCCGTGCAGAATCAGCAAACAACTCGCGATGACGCTGATATTCATCCCTTTGGTTACTCGCTCTTCCAAGGCGGTTTTCGTGGCCTACGCTCGGACGGGCTTAATCCCAATTACCGTATTTTGCCCGGCGATCAGGTCACGATAAAAACCTGGGGCGCCTTTGAAATGGAGCGTACCTTACCGGTTGATGCACAAGGCAACATTTTTATTCCCTCAATTGGCCCAGTGAATGTTAAAGGGATCCCCAACAGCCGTTTAAATACCGTAGTGTCAGCCGCGATACGCAAAACCTATTCAGATAAAGTTCGCGTATACACTAACTTGCAAGGCGTACAGCCTATCTCAGTATTTGTCGCAGGTTTTGTTGAAAACCCTGGCCGATATTCAGGCGTACCAAGCGATTCAGCGTTAATGTTTCTGGATCAAGCCGGCGGTATTGATGATCAGCTAGGTAGCTATCGAGAGATTTCGCTGTTGCGCGATGGCAAAGTCATCAGTCAATTAGATCTGTATCAATACATGCTAGAAGGGGAGCTCACTCACCCTCAGTTGCAACAAGGCGACACCTTATTAGTGACAAAGCGAAAGCCGACCGTCGTAGTGAAAGGAGATATCGGTCGCACATTCCGTTTTGAACTGAAAGATAGCAATACTCAAGGAGAGGAGATCCTAGCACTCACGCAATTGGATCCTGCCGTTACTCATGTATTGCAACGGGGTACACGTAACAAAGAGTGGATTGCGCACTACTTATCCTTGCAAGATTTCACTCATGTCGACGTTGCGGACGGCGATGAACTGGTCTTTGTTGGCGACAGCAAAGATCAACAAATCGTCGTTAAATTAGAAGGTGCGTTTACAGGGCAATCTAATTTTGTATTGCCCAAAAATACCACGCTGGCGGAACTGTTAACCAGTGTGCCCGTTGACCCGCAAGAAACGAATTATCAACAAATTTCACTGTCCCGCGTCAGCGTCGCCGAACGCCAGAAAAAAGCGTTGGATGAGAGCTTGCGCCGCCTTGAGGCGACTTACCTAGGTGCGTCTTCTTCAACCGCAGAAGAATCAGCAATTCGTGTACGAGAAGCGGAACTGATCAGCCAGTTTGTTCAAAAAGCCTCTCAAGTCGAGCCGGATGGCACCATGGTAGTAACCAACCAAGGCAAACTGACCGATATTCGCTTACAAGATGGTGATGTAATCCGGCTACCTGAGCGCAGCAGTACTGTGCTGATCACCGGTGAAGTCTTTGTACCGCAATCAATCGTCTTTACCCCGGGTAAAACCGCGATTGATTATATTGAAGCATCGGGTGGCTTTAGCCAGCATGCCAATGAAGACAACATTCTAATCGTGCGTCAGAATGGTGAAGTGGTGTCGGCTAAAGACTTTGCGGTGCAAGCCGGAGACCAAATTCTTGTGCTCCCGAAAGCGGCAACCAAAAACCTGCAATTAGCGTCAACCCTGACCCAAATCCTCTATCAAATTGCGGTATCCGCCAAAGTGATCATGGACTTGTAATGAGTTATCAACCTCGGCATCCATTAAAAGTCTGCAAACACGTTTGGCATGCACTGTTTATGCGCGAAGCCATGGCACGCATGAGCGCGGACCGGTTCGGATGGAGCTGGATTTTACTCGAGCCCATCCTTCACCTCATGATCTTTATTGGGGTGCGGCAACTGATGGGGCGAATAAAGTACATTCAAGGGGCGGAATTTATCCCTTGGCTGATCATCGGCATTATCACCTTCATGGTTTTTCGCGATGCCATGATGCGCTCCATGGGAGCGATACGCGCCAATAGCTCCCTGTTTGCTTATCGCCAAGTACACCCCCTTGACCCTGTTATTGTCCGCGCATTTCTGGAATTCACCATTCGCAGTGTGGTGCTAAGCCTCATTGTGGTGTCATTGATGTTTTTCGGCGGCTATCGCGGCCCCGATGAACCCTTGATTGTTATCGCAATGTGGGTGTTGGCGTGGTGGCTAGGGCTCAGTTTTGGCCTAGTGCTATCTGTGGTGGCGACCATTGCGGAAGAGGTCGAGAAAATCGTTAAGTTACTGATGTTTCCGCTTTATATGTTGTCGGGCGCTATGTTTCCTCTCAAGGCTCTGCCTCATGAATTGCGCGAAGTGTTGATGTATAACCCGCTAGTGCATGTATTGGAATTGCTCCGCCATGCTTACTTTCATGGCTACTACATGCTCAGTGGCGTCAGTTTACTCTACCCCGTGCAATGCGCGCTGGTGGCGAGCCTGTTGGGACTAATGCTGCATGTGCGGTTTAAATCAAGATTAATGTCAGCATGATAGAAGTTAAAAACATGTCTAAGCGCTACCACGGCCCCTTTGGTAGCAATTGGGTATTAAAAGACGTGAATTTTACCATTCCGCAGGGGGTAAGTGTGGGCGTGGTAGGCAAGAACGGGGCCGGTAAATCCACCTTGTTGCGATTACTCTCCGGCATGGATATGCCCGACCAAGGCACCATCGAGCGAAAATGCAGTGTTTCTTGGCCAATTGGCTTAAGTGGCGGCTTTCAGCGCAATATGACTGGGCGCCAGAACGTAAAATTTGTCGCGCGTATTCATGGTGATGAAAGCAAAATTCAACGCATTATTCAATTTGTTCAAGACTTCTCCGAAATTGGTGCCGCGTTTGATAAGCCCATTCGCACCTACTCAAGCGGGATGAAAAGTCGCTTGTCTTTTGGTTTATCACTCGCCTTTGATTTTGATGTGTATTTGTCAGACGAAGCCACCGCAGTCGGGGACAAAAGCTTTAAGCAAAAGGCCACTAAAGCCTTTAAAGACCGCATTGGTCAAGCCAGCATTATTATGGTGTCGCACAGCGAAGGAATCTTAAAAGATCTCTGCCAAGCAGGGCTTTGGGTTCATGAAGGTAAAGCGATTTGGTATGACGACCTAGAAGATGCCATACACGATTATCATAAGAGTATTAAAAAATGAAAGTAGTTCTTCGTAAGCATTTACAGTGGTTTTTATGCTTGGGCATTATTGTCGCTGCCGGTATTTATTACGGCTTACTCGCCACCGATCGCTACGTTTCGCAAGCCAATGTAGTATTAAAAAGCCCAGAAATTATCCCTACAGGTTTCAGTGTTTCATCATTGCTTTCGGGCACATCAGGGGCCGGTGATTTGTTGCTATTAAAAGAGCACCTTGAATCGGTAGATATGACGATCAAACTCCAAAAGGATCTCGATCTTCGCCATCATTACGCGCAAGACAACATCGATTTTATTGCGCGTTTATCCAGTGCCGATGTTCCGTTGGAAATGTTCCATCAATACCTACGCAAGCGAATCAACATTGAATTTGACGACTACACCAAGGTATTGCGTATTCGCGTTGAAGCGTATACGCCCGAAATGGCGCAGCGCATTGCTAAAACCTTACTGAATGAAGGTGAAAAGCATATGAATGCAATGGGGCGTCGCTTAGCGCAAGAGCAACTGAACTTTATTGAAAAACAAGTAAAAAACATGTCGGAGCGTTTGCATCAAGCGCGTGAAAAACTACTGGCCTATCAAAACCAACATAACCTTATTTCGCCCAAAGCGACGGTTGAAGAAACCTTGAAGATCATTGCTGAATTAAAAGGGCAATTGGCAATTACACAATCAAAGCGACAAGCGCTGAGCAGTTTTCAAACTGCGCGTTCGCCAGAAATGCAGCGGCTTAAAAGTGAAATTGATGCTTTAGAAACGCAAGTGCAGCAAGAAAAGCGATTGCTGACGCAAAATAAAGATCACGCGCTTAACCGTGTAACTGCCGAGTATCAAACCCTAGAAATGCAGGCTAAATTCGCACTCGAATTGTATTCAAATGCGCTGACCGCGCTGGAGACCACACGGGTTGAAACGGCGCGTAAATTGAAGCAAGTGTCTGTGCTGCAATACCCGAGCTTACCGGAATACTCGACTGAGCCTCGTCGTTTTCATAACTGGGTGGTGTGGAGCCTGATGAGTTTGTTCTTCTTCGCTGTTGTCCATCTTGGCCGCAGTATCATCCGAGATCATCGAGACTGATGGCGTAACATGGCAAAAACTCAGAGGGATAAACTGATTTGGCCAATATCTCCCGCGCCATTTATACACCGATTCACGCCAAAAGCGGCAAAACCTCAAGCCTTGTTGAGCATTGAGTTAAATCATGCCGAGCCAAGGGCTGAACAGGGATGGACAAAAAGCCATCAGCAATGGCTAGACAGTGTAACGCGCCATCAACTCAGTGTGCTTGGATTGGATCACGCACATTCAACCGCACAACCGCCTAGCGATCCGCGGAGCTATGTGCTGATGGTTCTCGAGCCTGATGATGTAAACCAAGCGGCGATCCAGAAAGCGGCACAGTATGCGCGGCAATACAACGCCCATATTTGGTTTGTGCTGGTTGACCAACAGTTACATAGACAATCCCATGTTCCTCGTCGTGTCATGCAGGTTTTGGCGCATGCACGTCAACAACAGCCCCTATTTTTGTGGCAACAACTGAATACTGAGAGTCGGCCCATTCACTGGGTTGCTAATGCAAAATGCGTGATCAGCGGGCGAGGTGAGCTACTGGTTGAAGCCGCTATGTATGGTGTGCCCTTTGTCACTTTGCCAGGAACGGCACAATCACTGCTCGCCACCGTTATGCATCAAACCGGATGCGCGCTTGGGTATGTAAAACACTGGTCATCGGCACAAATACAACAGTTATTGTTGGCCACATGGCTGCACAGCGATGTATGTGTTCAACACCCTGACACGCTTAAAAACATCACACCGTTGGCTGCTATTTCGTGGTTGGCGGTGCAAATGGCTGGTCGGCGACGCACGCCCAGCCATTTAGTGGCCTGTGGTGTTAACCCATACTGGCGACCAAGCTTTCGTGCTTTTTTTCAAGGCAGTCGGTTGCGTTTTATGCATCACAATGCAGCACCTGACACGATTCAACGTCACGAAACTCCGCTTATTTGGGGAAGCCGTCAACGCACCTATGGGGCGCGGTCGGTCTTGCGTGTTGAAGATGGCTTTATTCGTTCGGTTGGGTTAGGGGCGCTGTTTGCCAAGCCCATTTCTTGGGTGGTGGATAAAATGGGGATCTATTTCGATGCCACGCAGCCCTCAGAGCTTGAACATTACCTTGCTAATCATGAATTTAGCGAATATGAACGCCAACAAGGGCGCGCCCTGAAACAGCTATTGGTGGCGCAATCACTCACCAAATACAACACGGGTGGTGCGACCTGGGACCGGCCTACCACACAAAAACCAATACATTTGGTGGTTGGCCAAGTGGAATCTGATGCGTCACTTGCGTTGGGCTCTCCCTATGTGCGCACCAATATGGCCCTTCTTCAACAGGTGCGCCAACAATATCCAGACGCATACATTATTTATAAACCGCATCCAGATGTTATTGCAGGCGCACGAAAAGCAGGCGAGAACGAACAACGCGCCCAACAGTGGTGTGATCAAATAGAAGCCCATGTGGGCATTGAGCATCTTTACCCGCATGTCGATGCCGTACATGTGATGAGTTCGTTAGCTGGGTTTGAAGCACTGATCCGCGACAAGCACGTGATTTGTCATGGCCTGCCTTTTTATGCGGGCTGGGGCGTGACCGACGATCAGTGTTCGGTAGCGCGGCGCAATGTGCAGCGCACGTTGGATGAGCTGATCTATGCCGCGTATATTTGGTATCCGCTTTATATCCATCCTTATTCGGGCTACTACATCACCGCATTTGAGGCGGTGGAATTGCTGGCAAAACAAAAACAACAACGCCAACGGTTTAGCCAGAAAATAACTGGCTTAGTCGCCAAAACCGCCCGTCAACTCGCAGGGGTGAAATGACACAAAAAACCATTGCCATCGTCGGCACCTTGGCGGAAAGTTTAGTCGGGTTTCGTGGTGAGCTAATAAAAGACATGGTTGCCGCTGGGCACATCGTGTATGCCTTTGTTAGTGAAATGACCTTTACCCAGCAACTACGTATCCTTGAGCTGGGCGCCACGCCAATTCGTTATTCGCTGAGCCGTTTAGGGATTAACCCTTACCAAGATATTAAAACGGTGCATCAACTGTATACATTATTTAAGCAGTATCGTATTGACGTATCGTTTTGTTATTTCGCTAAGCCGGTTATTTATGGCACGTTGGCGGCAACCTTAGCCGGTATTCCACTGCGTGTGGCTAAGATTGAAGGATTAGGGCGACCCTTTACGCCACCACCTAACGGGTTCAGTAAAAAGCAAAAAATATTGCAGAACGTTCAAGTGTTTCTTTATCGCTGTGCGTTACGTTTTAGCCATCATCTTTTTTTACTCAACCCAGACGACAAGCGCGACCTGATAGACAAAAAGCACATCCGTACCGGCCAAGTGCATTTGATAAATGGGATCGGCTTAAACCTGAACCATTACCAATTTCAAGCGCCGGTGACCGCACCTGTGCGTTTTGTATTTATTGGCCGCTTGCTCAATGAAAAAGGCATTTGGTACTACTTGCAGGCCGCACAAGCCTTAAAAGAAGCCGGTTATCGAGCTGAATGCTGGGTGGTAGGTGCGCCCGATCAAGGGCGCGATGCGGTATCCCCGGAGCTGTTAAAACAAAAAGTGCATGAAGGAATTATTCACTACACCGGTAAAGTCGATGATGTGCGTATTCCACTAAAAAAATCCTCTGTGTTTGTTTTACCGTCTTACTACCGAGAAGGCGTGCCCCGAAGCACCCAAGAGGCAATGGCGATGGGCCGGGCGGTGATCACAACCAGTGGCCCTGGGTGCAAAGAAACCGTAGTACACCAAAAAAACGGCTTATTAATTCCGCCGCATGATCCGCAGGCGCTATTTAACGCGATGAAAGCCTACATCAACCACCCTGAGTGGATTATTCAACACGGAGCGGCGGGCTATCAATTAGCGTTACAGCGTTACGATGTAAAAAAAATCAATCAACACATGATGCAACGGATTGGGTTAGCAACCGTGGTATTGCCTCCGAAGCAGGTGGCAGACGTGACGACCAATCGCATACCCAATGTCGCGAAAGAAAGACGTAAAACAGAAAGCGCCGAATATACCGATTAATCAATTTAAACCAGTGGTTAGGTGAAATGGAGAGAAAAATGAAAGTCATTGCTAGCACCATAAAGAGTGCACAGTGGCAGGCGTGGCTGAGTCAGCAAACCAGCCCGTTTCCGGTTGTGCAAACGTGCACAAGTAGCATGGGCAACAGTGAGGCAGTGATTATTGCCACCCCTTGCACGCTAACGGATATTGACCAAAACTTGCAGGCCTTTGACGACGTAGTGCTACACGTTTGGGATGCAAAATCGACCTTAGCCGATGCATTGCGCAATGGTGGTGACGAAACTGCCATTAACACAACGTTAGCCGAATGGATGCACGTTACCAAAACCCTGCTTGCATGGCTGCCAAACCACCAACACAAGGTTAATCTGGTTAGCCATACTCACGCGACCTTTTATATTGAGGCGTGGCAGGGGTGGTTGTGCTCCTTGGGCATTGAATGGTCAGACGCATCTAGTATGGCACCGCGCACACAACAAGATGAATATGACATTTTCGCGGCGTATTATGTCACCCAGCACCCTGAGCTTGCGCAACTCGAACAGCTGCTGTTTAGTGTGACCTTGCCAATGGGTGATACTTACCCCACGTTACCTTTCGATATGACGGGTTTAGCCCAGCAAAGCCAGCAAGCGGTTGAGCAACTACGGTATGCCAATAAGCAACAGCGTGACTACCAAGAAAAACTAGATGCTCTAAAGCAAGCACATGAGACCGAGCGGGATAACCACAACGAACAACTGGACGGATTGCAACAACAAAAGCAAAGTTGGGAAGCGCGTTGCAAAGACAGTGAACGCCAAATACAACATTTAACCCAAGAAAACGATCTGCTTTTAACGGAGTTGCATCGCACGCAAGAGACGTTAGAGTCCACACTGCTACAAAATCAGCAAACCGAAGAGCAACACCAAGCAAGCATTAAGCGCCTAGAAAACGCGGAAAGTGATACAACCGCGTTAAAGCAGGAAAACCAAGCACTTGTCACCGAGCTACATAATACGAAACAATCTTTAGATGAGGCGTTGGCGCAGCAGCAACGCTTAACTAAACGCTCCGCCGAGCTTGAGCAGACTATTGCGCAACACAACAAGCAATACGCGCAACTCAACGCGGACTATACCGCAAGCCAAAACAAACTCACGGCATTAGAGCAGAAAAAACACCATAAGATTGATGAGCTAACACAATATAACCACACGCTGACAGAAGAAAACAGCATGATTA
Organism: Salinivibrio sp. PR5; assembly: GCF_001996085.1. NCBI lineage: Bacteria > Pseudomonadati > Pseudomonadota > Gammaproteobacteria > Vibrionales > Vibrionaceae > Salinivibrio > Salinivibrio sp. PR5. The sequence goes on along the minus strand of NZ_MUFK01000043.1, from coordinate 555 downwards.
TTGCTGAGCTTCATCGTGTTCAAGAAGCCTTAGAAGCTCTCTACAACGAAAAAAGCGCTCTTGATGAGCAAGTAAGTCAGCAGCAAGAGCAGTTAACCCAGCAAGCACAACAGCTAAAAGCAAACAATGCCAAAATAGCGAGCCTATCGAAACGCGTGCGCTTAACGAAATTAGAGCTTGCTCAAGCGCTGGCCAGCAAAACACTGCTTGAAAAAGAGCTCACTGCACATCACAACTCGGCATTGTGGAAAGTCACTGTACCAGTGCGTAAATTCCGTCAAACGCCAAAACGTAAACGGGCCGAAAAACTCGCGCAACAAAAGCTACTAATCGAACTCTCAAGCTTTTTTGATAAAGAGTGGTATCTAAATCAATACCCTGATGTTGAACAGCAAGGCTTAGATCCCATTGATCACTACCTGCGCTTTGGTGCGCAAGAGGGGCGCAACCCTAGTCCTGACTTTGATACACGTTGGTATTTAAAAACCTATCCCGATGTGGCAGAGAGTGGATTAAATCCGCTTATACACTTTATTAAATTTGGTAATAGAGAAG
>NZ_MUFK01000042.1:0-25702 GCF_001996085.1 Salinivibrio sp. PR5 | reverse complement strand
CATTTAGAGAGTAGCTAGAGAAATCTTAAGATAAATGCCATTCCAGAAAATAAGCGACATATGTCGCTTAAAAAGCGAATTTACACGCAGATTAATTGAGTGTTTTTAGGTAATCAAATTTGAATTGATACTGATCAATGACAACCATAAACACGTCTTGACTCTCGGGCCGAGTCTCTGATGTCCACTGCCAAACTCGTTGCACGCCTTCTGGGGTTTCTTCTGAGGATTCTGCGACTTGCGGCGCTTGTGTGCCATCTTTCAACCAGTAGGCAACATGTGGCTTTGTCTCTGATATTAAAAAGAATTTTAAATTATCTCCCTCTTTTTCCCATTGATAAGTAAGCAATTTGGGGGAATGTGATGTGCCACAAACTCCTTGGCGACCATCGCAGTCTATACTCGAAAGTCCCGGCGTATAGATAAGGGTGCGCCAAATGAACGCGGAGATTAAAAGTGTAAGCATCACCAATATTTGCGTGAGTCGGCCTTTGGTAAGTTTTTCTGCTGCCATCGTTAGGTTTTTCCGTGTTACAGAGGTCAAAGTTTTATAAGAAAGAGGGGTAAGCCGTACTGAGTGTGTGGGTTAGCCCCTGTTTTTCACCCATTATCTACAGTATGATTCTGGCCGAAAATGCCATTTTTACAAAGAAATAGCAACGGAGCGAGTAAAGCGGTTAAAAACCGTACGCGACGGATGATGTGCTTTGGGATGGTATGTAACAAGACGAAGCGGAGGCTTCGTCCGTATCAAACGTGAGTGTAGTTAACCAAAAAGTGGAAGCATGCAATATGAGCCAAGTTAAGCAGCTTGAACAAGACTACAACTACCGCGTTGTCCGCTTATTCACCCTAACAACTATCTTGTGGGGTATTGTGGGCATGGCAGTAGGTGTACTTATTGCCGCTCAGTTGGTGTGGCCTGCGCTGAACTTTGATATTCCGTATTTGACCTACAGCCGTTTGCGCCCACTGCATACTAACGCAGTGATCTTCGCATTCGGTACCAGTGCGCTGTTTGCGACGTCTTACTACGTTGCGCAACGTACGTGTCAAACACGGTTATTCGGAGGGAAGTTAGCAGAGTTTACCTTCTGGGGCTGGCAAGCCGTTATTATCGCCGCAGCAATCTCGCTGCCTATGGGATATACCACCTCGAAAGAGTACGCAGAGCTAGAGTGGCCAATTGACCTCGCTATTGCTGTTGTATGGGTGGCATACGCCATTGTGTTCTTCGGAACACTGATTAAGCGTAAGACCTCTCATATCTATGTTGCGAACTGGTTCTTCGGTGCCTTTATCCTGACCATTGCTGTTCTGCATATTGTTAACAGCATGGCGATCCCCGTTTCACCGATGAAGTCCTATTCTATCTACGCCGGCGCCGTCGACGCCATGGTGCAGTGGTGGTATGGACACAACGCGGTAGGTTTCCTACTGACGGCTGGCTTCCTAGGTATGATGTACTACTTTGTGCCTAAGCAAGCAGGTCGTCCAGTGTACTCATATCGCCTGTCTATTGTTCACTTCTGGGCACTTATCTCACTGTATATCTGGGCGGGGCCTCACCACCTCCACTATACAGCACTGCCTGACTGGACCCAGTCGCTGGGTATGGTGATGTCGCTGATCCTGTTTGCTCCATCTTGGGGGGGTATGATCAACGGTATTATGACCCTGTCTGGTGCATGGCATAAACTGCGTTATGACCCAATCTTGCGCTTCTTGATCGTTTCTTTGTCGTTCTACGGCATGTCCACGTTCGAAGGCCCAATGATGTCAATTAAAACGGTCAACGCATTGTCGCACTACACCGATTGGACTATTGGACACGTGCATTCTGGTGCTTTGGGTTGGGTTGCGATGGTATCGATCGGTTCCATTTACCACCTTATTCCAAAACTATTTGGCCAAGAGCGTATGTACTCCGTATCACTGGTTAACGTGCATTTCTGGCTCGCTACCATTGGTACTGTGCTGTATATCGTGGCAATGTGGATTTCTGGTGTGATGCAAGGTCTGATGTGGCGTGCAGTAAACACTGACGGCACCCTTACCTACAGCTTCGTGGAATCACTAGAGGCTTCATATCCGTTCTATTTCGTCCGCTTTATCGGCGGTGCAATCTTCCTCTCAGGGATGTTCCTGATGGCTTATAACGCGTACAAAACGATTCGTGCGCCAGAAGCTAGCTTGAAGTCGCTTGAGCCTGCGGTATAAGGAGAACGAATAAATGAGTGCCAATCGCCACGAAATCGTTGAAAAAAATACCGGTCTGCTTGCGATTTTAATTATCGTTGCAATCAGTTTTGGTGCGCTGGTCGAGATCACCCCGCTGATCTATCAAAAGCAAACCACTGAACCGGTAGATAACCTTCGTCCGTACACAGCATTAGAGATGGAAGGACGCGACATTTATGTGCGCGAAGGCTGTACTGTTTGTCATAGTCAAATGGTGCGTCCTTTCCGCGCAGAAACAGAGCGTTACGGCCATTATGCGGTGGCTGGTGAAAGTGTTTGGGAACACCCGTTCTTATGGGGCTCGAAGCGTACAGGTCCTGACCTTGCACGTGTGGGTGGCCGCTATTCTGATGAATGGCATCGTGTCCACCTGATTAACCCGCGTGACGTGGTGCCTGAATCAAATATGCCAGGTTTCCCTTGGCTTGCTGAAAACAAGCTAGATGGGAAAACCACTGCTGCTAAGTTGAAGCTGTTCCGTGACCAATTCGGTGTGCCATATACCGATGAGGACATCGCGAATGCGAAGGCATCAGTTGAAGGTAAAACAGAGATCGAAGCACTGATTGCATATCTTCAGTCACTCGGTCATGCAATGAAGTAAAAAAGGAGGGCCTATGGATATCGGCACCTTTCATAGTATTTGGACAGTAGTCCTATTTGTTAGCTTCATTGGGATCGTTATTTGGGCTTACAGCAAAGGTCGCAAAAAGCACTTTGATGATGCGGCCAATCTGGTGTTCGCCGATGAGGACCAGGATAAGTCCAAAGACAAGACAGGAGATAATCGCGAATGAGTACGTTTTGGAGTCTCTTTGTAACAATCATCGTACTCGGCACCATTGCAGGGTGTGCAGCCCTTATCATTTGGACGACCAAAGATAAGATGGGTGTTGCCGAAGGGGATGATATGGGTCACGACTACGACGGTATTCGTGAGCTGAATAACCCACTTCCCAAGTGGTGGTCTTACATGTTTTGGGCCACGTTAGTGTTTGGAATTGGGTATCTAATCTTGTATCCAGGTTTAGGTAACTTTGCCGGCGTTCTAGGTTGGAAAAGTTCTTATCAGGATATAAGAAGCGTCGAGGAGTCGCGTGAATTGATGGCGAAAGCGCAAGAAGCGCAGCACATCAACCAGTACGCGATGGAACTAGAAGCCGCAGACAAAGTGTTTGGTGAAGCCTTCCGTAAGCTTGCTTATCAAGAAGACGGGAAAACGCTTCGCCCTATTACGCAAATTGCGGATAACGAAGAAGCCTTAAAGGTTGGTCAACGTTTGTTTATTCAAAACTGTGCACAATGCCACGGTTCTGATGCTCGTGGCCAAGCGGGCTTCCCTAACCTGACCGACGAAGCTTGGTTATACGGCGGTGAACCACAAACCATCAAGGCAACCTTGATGCATGGTCGCCAAGGTAACATGCCAGCGTGGTTAGACACCATGGGTGAAGACGGCGTAAAAGAAGTCGCTGCCTATGCCTTGAGTCTTTCTGGTCGTAAGGTTGACGCGCAAATGGCCGCAAAAGGTAAGACGCGCTTTGTTGTCTGTGCTGCCTGTCATGGTACAGATGGTAAAGGTAACCCTGCCTTCGGCGCACCAGACCTCACCGATAACGTCTGGCTATACGGTGGCTCTCGCCGTGCAGTCGAAGACACTATCCGCTACGGTCGCCAAGGTGTGATGCCTGCGTGGAAAGATATCCTCGGTGAAGAAAAAATTCAGTTGCTCTCTGCTTATGTATGGCGTTTGAGTAACCCCGAAGTAAAATAAGCACTTACGTGTGAACATGGCCCCTGTTCCGCAGGGGCTTTTTTAAACGCTCAAGCAAAGGTGTTCCCCATGATAAAGCCCTGGTACAAGCAGTTCTGGCCTTGGTTCCTTATCGCGCTTCCCGCTTCTGTTGTTGTCGCCAGTTTGCTCACAGTGACAGTGTTCTCATTGAACTCAGTGTCGCTTGTGGCTGAAGATTATTATAAAAAAGGAAAAGCGATTAACGTCGACCTTTCTAAACTTCGTGTGGCGGCGCAAAAAGGCGTTTCCGCTAGTCTATCGACGACGCCGGACGCATTACGCATTGCGCTCAATAAAGGCGAACTTGAACGTTTCCCAACCCTTCGGGTACATGTCCAACACCGCACGCTAGAGCGGAAAGACATCAATGCGATGGTGAATCCGAACCAAGCGGGCATTTATCATATTGATCTTGCCGAGCCAATTGAGGGGCCGTGGTTTGTTGAGATCTCGTCATTTGACGATAGTTGGAAGGTAAACGGACGGGTAAATTTCCCTCTCTCAAGTGATTGGACATTAAGCGGTAAGCAGTAATCATGACCCACTCCTGTTATCACTGTGGTGAGCCAGTTTTGACTGGCGACACCTATCAAGTTGTGATCTTTGATCAACCTCGTCTAATGTGCTGTCCCGGTTGCCAAGCAGTGGCAACCACTATCGTAGACAGTGGTTTGAGTTCTTATTATCAATATCGAACCACCCAAGCAGACAAAGCCGACCTTGTGCCGGAAGAGCTCAAATCACTGTCGTTATATGACAATGAAGATGTTCAACGCGAATTTGTACGTGACCTTGCCGAACAAAAAGAGGTGACGTTGTCACTCGATGGCGTGTCATGTGCGGCTTGTGCATGGTTGATTGAAAAGCAATTGCAGCGCGCCAAAGGCGTAACGCATATCCAAGTCAATACCACCACGAACCGTGCGACTGTGCGTTGGGATCAAACCCAAACATCACTCAGCACTATCCTTACACACATTCACCAACTCGGTTACAAAGCTGCGCCGTTTGAAGCGGATAAGCAAGAGCAGCAATACCACCGCAATATGAAGCAATATCTCTATCGTCTAGGGATTGCAGGCCTCGCTACCATGCAAGTCATGATGCTGGCGGTGGCGATGTACTTTGAAGTCTTTGGCGATATGGATGAAACCTTCCGAAATTATTTCCGTTGGATAAGCCTTATCTTTGCGACTCCTGTGCTGCTCTACTCCGCGCTTCCGTTTTACACCAATGCTTGGCGAAACTTAAAAGCACGCACACTGGGTATGGATGTGCCCGTTTCTATCGCCCTGCTCTTTGCCTATTTTTCAAGTTTGTACGCGACCGTTACCGGTAAAGGGGAAGTCTTTTTTGAATCGGTCGCGATGTTTACTTTCTTCTTACTGCTGGGGCGTTTTCTGGAAATGCGGGCAAGACGCACAGCGGCGGCCGCGAGTGCAAATTTGCTCAAGCTGGTACCGAAAATGGCGCGCTATCTTGATGGTGAAGCAGTGCCTGCCAATAGCCTCTCGGTCGGAGAAAAAATACGCGTGTTGCCAGGTGAGCCTTTCCCTGCCGATGGTGTGGTACTAACCGGCACAACCTCGGTTGATGAAGCCATGCTCACCGGCGAGTCACTGCCGCAAATGAAACAAGAGGGAGACGTTGTTTACGCGGGGACCATGAATGTTGAAGGTAACGTCGACCTTGAAGTGACAGCCAATCATAAAGAATCATTAGTTGCTAACATTGTTCGCCTACAAGATGAAGCACAAATGGCGAAGCCAAAAGTCGCTGTCCTCGCGGACAAAACTGCCCGCTACTTTGTCGCCGCGATTTTACTTATCTCCGCCTCAACGTGGTTATATTGGCATTTTGAACGTCCTGACGATGCATTTTGGATCATGCTATCAGTGTTGGTAGCAACCTGCCCTTGCGCACTGTCTTTAGCAACACCGACCGCATTAACCTGCTCAACCTCAACCTTTGGTCAACTCGGTATCATGTTACGCCGCAGTCATGTATTGGAGACGTTAACGAAAGTTAATCGGTTGGTTGTCGACAAGACGGGTACCCTGACAGAAGGTAAGATTGAGATCAGTGACGTCGCGATCCTCAATCCTGAATATGATGAACAAAACGTACTGGACATTGCCGCCAGCTTAGAAACGTTTGCCAACCACCCGATTGCCCACGCTTTTCAGTTGAGAGCGTCAGAGTGCTATGAAGTCGTTGACGCCGATAACCACATTGGGCTAGGGATCAGTGGCACGATAAACGGCCAACAGTGGCGGATCGGCAAACCGAATTTTGCGCTGACGACAACGGAGACGGCGTTTAGTCATTACCCTGTCGTTCTCTCGTGTGATGATACTCCGATTGCGGCTTTCTCGCTTAATGATCCCATTCGAGAAAGCAGCGCATCCTTGATTGCTGCGTTCAAACACGCAGGCATTCAAACCACCATGCTCACAGGCGATCAATCAGCCAATGCCGACACGGTCGCAAACCAGCTTGGCATTGAAACTGTGATATCAGGCGTATCGCCACAAGGAAAACTGGCGTATCTTCAGGAGCTTTCAAGCGATACGATTACATTAATGGTCGGTGATGGTGTTAATGATGCCCCTGTACTTGCAGGCGCGCACCTCTCGGTGGCGATGGGTGGCGGTACTGATATCGCCAAAGCCTCTGCCGATATGGTGTTACTGAGCGATGATCTAGAAAAACTGCTTACGGCGAGACAACTCGCGCGTCGTACGCGCCGTATCATTGCCGAAAACCTCGCATGGGCTCTGGGATACAATGTCACCATTCTTCCCTTAGCAGTCATGGGGTTTGTCGCGCCTTATGTTGCTGTGGTCGGCATGTCTGCTAGTTCCATTATTGTGGTTTCAAATTCACTSCGTCTGCTCAACCGAAAGTAAGGAAACCTTATGGCCAGCCTTTATATTTTGATCCCAATTGCCATCATGCTGGTCTGTGTGGCTGCTGTGGTGTTTATTTGGGCGGTGAAGTCCGATCAATTTGAAGATTTAGAGCGCCAAGGCTCATCAATTCTATTTGATGAGGAAGAGCCAGAGCAAAATACACAGCGCAACGAAAACGAGCCAGACAACCAGCACTCATCTAAACACTCCTAAACGAGCTCTTGTATGACTAACGTTGATTTTATTGGCGCCTTCGTCATTGGTTTGGTCGGTGCCGGACATTGTATTGGAATGTGTGGCGGTGTGGCGGCGGCAATGTCACTCGGCATCCCCCAAAATAAGGCTAAATGGCCCTACCTACTTTTGTATAACCTTGGACGAATCACCTCCTATACCATTGCGGGTGCACTTATTGGCGGGGCGGTTGCCTCTATCCTTGCCATGAGTGACCTCACCCATCAGCTGGCGATACTACGCCTTTTTGCTGCTGTCATGATGCTGTTGCTTGCGGCTTATCTGGCCCATATTTGGAATGGTCTAAATTATATTGAACGGGTTGGTGGCAAGCTGTGGCAGCGTGTTTCCCCGCTTTCCTCTAAGCTATTACCGCTCAAATCACCAACGTATGCACTTCCATTTGGTTTACTGTGGGGCTGGTTGCCCTGTGGACTTGTCTACTCTGCCCTCAGTTGGTCAGCGGTTGCAGGTAGCGCATCAGGAGGCGCACTGATTATGTTTGGCTTTGGGCTTGGTACTCTGCCCGCAATGATCACTGTGGGTGTACTTGCGGAGCGGATCAAACCCATACTCAACAATCAACTAGTACGCTTGACATGTGCTACAATCATGGCACTGTATGGGGTTTATACAGCTTATGGCGCATTAAAGTTACTTTTGTAGATAGACCTTAAGGATAAGGTCGACCGAGTACGCCATGATGGTGTAACATTACTAACGACGTTTTTTATTTCAGGCAGGTGTATGGTGTCTAATAAGATCATCACTCGGCGGGTACAATCTGGCGGCTGTGCAATTCATTGTCAGGATTGCAGTATCAGCCAGTTATGTATTCCCTTTACGTTAAATGAGCAAGAGTTGGATCAACTGGATAGCATCATTGAGCGAAAAAAACCTATTCAGAAAGGCCAAGAGTTGTTCAAAGCGGGTGATCATCTTCGAGCACTTTATGCAATTCGGTCAGGAACCATCAAAAGCTACACCATCACCGAGCAAGGTGATGAGCAAATTACCGCGTTCCACTTAGCAGGCGATCTGGTTGGCTTTGATGCCATTAACGAGAGAGAGCATCCAAGTTTTGCGCAAGCGCTTGAAACCTCAATGATTTGTGAGATTCCTTACGAGACGCTAGATGAATTGTCAGGCTCTATGCCAAAATTAAGGCAACAAATCATGCGGTTGATGAGTAATGAGATTAAAGGAGATCAAGATATGATCTTGCTCCTTTCAAAGAAAACCGCCGAAGAACGTCTTGCAGCCTTCCTCTACAGTCTTTCTAAACGATTTGCTCAACGTGGATTTTCTCCTCGCGAGTTCCGACTAACGATGACCCGTGGTGATATTGGCAACTATCTCGGCCTTACCGTTGAAACAATTAGCCGACTGTTGGGACGTTTCCAAAAATCAGAAATTCTTGCTGTTAAAGGCAAGTACATCACGGTTTTAAATTTAGAAGAGCTATCACGGTTAGCTGGAGAAGAGCTTTAAATCTCCGATTCGGCATACAAACAAGAACTTAACAAATGGCGCTTTATGCGCCATTTCTCTTTTTTACTCTCCTATCTCGATTTTATATCGCTCTCTTAGATGTAGTGCGTTACATTGAAACTACACGGTGCATCTGTGCTAAGGAGGCAGATATGTCCAGGTATACAAATCTTCTGGTTGTGATCGACCCCGCTCAAGACCAACAGCCCGCACTGTCTCGCGCAGTCACGTTGAGTGAGCGTTGCGATGCGGATGTAAAGCTAACCCTATTTCTTGCCATTTATGACTTTTCTTATGAAATGACCTCGATGCTCTCATCCGATGAGCGTCAAGCAATGCGAAATGGCGTGATGCACCAACGTGAAGAATGGATGAATGACATCATTCAGTCACACAATGCTCAAGGTTGTGATATTGAAAAAGAGGTGGTTTGGCATAACCGTCCTTATGAAGCCATTGTTGAGCGAGTCCTTAGCCATCAGCATGACTTAGTGGTTAAGGCCACGCACAAGCATGATACTTTGGGATCCGTGATTTTTACCCCAACGGACTGGCATCTATTACGCAAATGCCCAAGTTCCGTATTGCTGGTGAAAGAGCACGGATGGCCAGACAAAGGCAAAATCATTGCGTCCGTACACGTTGCTTCTGAGAGCGAAACACACGCCGCATTGAATGACAAACTCGTAGATGAAGGTGAAGTGATGAGCGCTATGCTTGGTGCTGAGCTTCATCTAGCCAATGCCTACCCTGCAACACCGGTGAACATTACTATCGAGCTACCAGAGTTTGACCCCACCTCATATACTGATGCCGTTAGAGGACATCACCTCACTGCCATGAAAGCGCTCCGCCAGCGTCACCACATTGAAGAGGCGCGTACACATGTGCATGAGGGATTACCTGAAGATGTTATTCCCGAGATCGCACGTGAATTAGATGCAGAGCTGGTGATTCTTGGCACAACAGGGCGAACCGGCCTCTCTGCGGTCTTTATTGGTAATACGGCAGAACATATGATTGATCAACTGGATTGTGACTTGCTCGCTATCAAGCCGGATGGTTACATCAGCCCACTTGATCCTCGCGCTAACGATTAATCCTTCAACCCCAGCAGGCAGTGCTATTCACTGCCTGCTGCTGGCATTTATAGCCAAAATCCGTATCATACCCGCCATTCATGCATTCACTGCAGCGCAACGTGGTTGGGCTGCCCATCACGCGAAAGTACTTATGAGCACGCAAGAGCTGACCAAAGCACAAAAATACGGGTTTAATAAACTGCAAAAGCGCATTCGCCGTAATACCGGCCAAGCTATTGCTGACTTCAATATGATTGAAGATGGCGATCGCATCATGGTGTGCTTATCTGGCGGAAAAGACAGTTACACACTGCTAGATATGCTACAAAGCTTGCAAAAAAGCGCCCCCATTTCGTTTGAGCTTATCGCGGTCAACTTAGACCAAAAACAGCCCGGCTTTCCCGAGCATATCTTGCCAGAGTATCTTGAGAGTCTCGGCGTCGAGTATAAGATTGTTGAAGAAGACACCTACTCGATTGTGAAAGATAAAGTGCCTGAAGGCAAAACAACGTGCTCACTCTGCTCACGCTTACGCCGCGGTATTTTGTATCGTACGGCTAAAGAGTTGGGAGCCACTAAAATTGCCTTGGGCCACCATCGCGACGACATACTTGAAACCTTATTTTTAAACATGTTTTATGGCGGCAAAATGAAAGGCATGCCGCCCAAGCTTGTCTCTGATAACGGGGAACATGTGGTGATCCGCCCTCTGGCCTATTGTCGCGAAAAAGACATTGAGCGTTACTCGGAGCAAAAAGCGTTTCCAATTATTCCATGCAACCTATGTGGCTCGCAGCCTAACCTGCAACGCCAAGTGATCAAGGATATGCTGCGTGATTGGGATAAGCGTTTTCCTGGACGTATTGAGACCATGTTCCGTGCGATGCAAAATGTGGTGCCTTCGCACATGGCTGACTTTAACTTGTTTGATTTCAAATCAGTGGCAGCAGGTATGGCCTATGAAGGCGATGGAGACACTGCCTTCGATAAAGAAACCTTTACCAACCCGACCCCCGATAATGATGATGTGGTTGAGGTAGACCCGGCATTAACGTTAAATGTGATGAACGTGAGCCAATAGCTCACCCGTTCATTATCGTAAAAAAGCGCTCTAAGAGCGCTTTTTTTGTATCAAGAGGAAGGGGCTTTCGGTAGCCATGGTGATATTTTAATTGGCGTGGCTGGAAGCGTTAAGCGTGACTCCGGTTGCAACGCACTGGCATCAATGGTCACTCTACGATTCTCAATCACGTACGATTGGCCAGTTGTTGATACCACATTACCGCTAACATCTGGGCCAAAATGCACCACGACGCCCTGCGTTTTCGGCATAAACCACGACGCAAACATACCGCCGAGATTTTTCATCATCGCATCCATTTGCGGCAACCAGTCTTGAATTTGTTCACCCGTCAGTTGCTGATCAACCGACGTATTCACTAGAACCTGAAAAGAGATGTCGCAGGTCATGCCCGCAGGTGTTTCCACAAATACATCTGGGTTCACTTTGCGTAACTGGTTATCCAGTGGCAGCGGCAAGGCTTGCGATGGCGGGATATCAAAGGCTTCGTAATGCTCCTTTTTGCGCATCCACGCTCGAGATATGGGGCACACCTCGCCGGTGTCAGGCGAAACCATAAAATACGCGACACCAATATCGGGGTGCCCTTCTTCAACATTATGCTTGAGCTGAGTGAACAATTTGCTGTAGCTAAATCTCATGGTATCGGCATGGGCAGGCAAGCTCATACAAGCTGCCAATACCAATGCACTGGTTAATTTTTTCATGGACACTCCGTGTACAGGCTAAACGCCAATCAGGCATCAAAGGTATCGTTGCCTGACGAATGGGATGTTTCAGGGGTGGCATTGTTATCGTTATTTTGTGACACCGTCACCTCGACGCCGACACCAAACATCTCGCGGTAAATCACACCCTTAACATTGAACAGAAAGGGTAATGCCCAAACCAATGCAAAGCCAGCGGTAACAAAAGAAATGAGAAATAGCACACCGACCACCGCATAAATCGTAGCAAGGGCGAGCACTTTCTTGTTGACGGCACGGAAAGAAACCGCCATCGCCTTTAACGGCGTCAAACGTTTTTCACAAATCAGTAGCGGTGCCATTGAAAAGACCATCGCGACATATAAGCTCAATAATGGAAAAATCATACTGGCAACGCTTTGTAACGTCGCAGACAAACAAATCACCACAGTGACAGGCAGTGCAAACGCCAATCCCTTAACTAAATGGCGAGGTTTGGATCTAAACCCAATTGCATGCGCCAACCCCATCAAGCTTGCACCTGCATACAAAGGGGCAATAAGCACCTCAGAGGTAAAATTAGATAACCACACGGATGACACCATATCTGTGGTCATTTCGCGCTGCCCGACTAACCCCTCGAATAAATGAGAGGGATCGCCCAGAAGTAACGTCAGCATTAACACTAGAATACCAACTTGAACGGCAAACAAGCATAAAGCCGCGGGCAGAAAGGACCAGAAGTGTTTAAATGTCAGCGTGAACGCTTCTTTAATAATCTCAWATGGCTCGAGGCGATATCGACCGTTGAGTGCGGTCTCTATCGACCCACCAATATGTAGCGCATTGTTGAAATCTTGTTGACTCATAATCGTTATTTGTCATGGCTGTTGTTGACAGTATATCTGACTGTTACCAATAGCCAAAAACCAATCTCACCAGAAAACAAGGAATCCGTGCTATTTTTACCCAACGTTAACATCAAGGATGTATCATGATTTACCGATAATAGCGGCGGATTTGAGCACAGCGAAAATGTGTAAAAAATTGCTTTAACTTAGCAGGATGCACGTCTATCATGCGCCGTCTATTTTATGGGTAAATCCGCGAACAACAATTTGCCAGGTAGGGAGAGAACGAACCATTGAACCACGCGCATGTATCTCACAAACCGGTTGTTGAGCTTAAATCTCTGACCAAAAGCTTTGACGGCAAAGAAATCATTTCCCGTTTCAATCTCACCGTTAACGATGGTGAATTTCTGACTATCCTCGGCCCTTCTGGCTGCGGGAAAACAACGGTATTACGTCTTATCGCTGGCCTTGAAGATGCGGACAGCGGCCATGTCATTATTGATGGCAAGGATGTCACGGATATCCCCGCCGAACAGCGCCACGTAAATACGGTATTCCAAAGCTACGCCCTTTTCCCGCACATGAGCGTATTCGAAAACGTTGCGTTCGGACTTCGGATGCAAGGCGTGGATCGTACGACGATCGAGCCTCGGGTGATGGAAGCGCTGCGTATGGTGCAGCTTGACCATTATGCGTCGCGTAAGCCACATCAACTATCAGGTGGCCAGCAACAACGTGTTGCGATTGCTCGTGCTGTTGTCAATAAACCGAAAGTGTTGTTGTTAGATGAGTCTTTATCCGCGCTGGATTATAAGCTGCGCAAGCGCATGCAAATGGAGCTCAAACAGCTACAACGTAAACTGGGGATCACCTTTATCTTTGTCACACATGACCAAGAAGAAGCACTGTCGATGTCCGACCGGATTTTGGTGATGCGTGATGGTGAAATCGAGCAAGACGGTAGCCCTCGTGAGATTTACGAAGAGCCGAAGAACCTGTTTGTGGCGCGCTTTATCGGTGAGATCAATGTGTTCGATGCTACCGTAATCAAACGGATGGATGAGCAACGCATTTGGGCGCGTATTGAATCGCGTGAATGTGAGGTCTACTGCAAACTGGATGTGCATGCCGGCGATCAAGTTAAAGTCTTGCTGCGCCCAGAAGATATTCGCATTGAAGAAATCAGTAATGATGCTAACCCCAATGGCCTAGTTGGCTACGTGCGTGAACGTAACTATAAAGGCATGACGCTAGACTCTGTGCTCGAGATGCCATCAGGGCAAACCGTAATGGTCAGCGAATTCTTTAACGAAGATGACCCGGATGTTGACCACTCACTCGACCAAAAAGTAGCAATCACTTGGGTTGAAAGCTGGGAGGTGGTATTGGCCGATGAAAAAGCTTAACCTGCAAACCGCCATCATTGGCTTGGTTGTCGGTTGGTTATTGGTTTTTGTCTTCATGCCCAACCTGATGATCATCATCACCAGTTTCTTAACCCGTGACGATGCCAACTTGATTGAGATGACCTTCACACTCAGTAACTATGCCAAGTTATTGGATCCTCTCTACGCCAAGGTGGTATGGCATTCGTTCTATATGGCAGCCATCGCGACCCTGATTTGCTTGTTAATCGGTTACCCGTTCGCGTTTATCATCGCCAGAATGCCAAAACGCATGCGTCCGTTAATGCTCTTTTTGGTCATTGTGCCCTTCTGGACGAATTCACTGATCCGTACCTATGGCCTTAAGATTTTTCTCGGCACGCGCGGCTTATTGAACGAAAGCCTGATGTGGCTTGGCGTGATTGAGCGCCCCATTCGCATTATGTATACCGAATACGCGGTCATGATTGGTCTTGTCTACATCTTGCTACCGTTTATGATTTTGCCCTTGTATTCCAGCATTGAAAAGCTGGACAACGCGTACCTTGAAGCGGCGCGCGATCTTGGCGCGAATACGGTTCAACGTTTTATTCGCGTGATCCTTCCCTTAACCACTCCGGGGATTATTGCTGGCAGTTTGTTGGTATTACTGCCCGCCTTGGGCATGTTCTATGTCTCTGATTTATTGGGTGGGGCGAAAAACCTCCTGATTGGTAATGTGATTAAGAGCCAAATCCTCAATGTACGAGATTGGCCATTTGGTTCCGCAGCCAGTATTTCTCTGACCGTTCTCATGGGTCTGATGTTGTTCGCCTATTGGCGGGTTGGCAAATGGATGAATCGTAAGGAGACACTCGCATGAGCCGTATCTTACGCAGTGGATTCTTATCCTTAGTTTATGCCTTTTTATATATTCCAATCATTATATTGATTGTGAATTCCTTTAATGCCAGCAAGTTTGGGATGAACTGGAAAGGCTTTACTTGGAAATGGTATGAGCAGCTTATCAACAATGACAGCTTGGTTCAGGCGGCAGGGAACTCGCTCACCATCGCGATTTTCTCTGCCTCTGCAGCAGCCATCATCGGTAGCCTTACGGCGGTTGCGCTGTTCCGCTATCGCTTTCGTGGCAAGCAATTCGTCAATGGTATGCTGTTCGTGGTGATGATGTCACCTGATATCGTGATGGCCATTTCATTGTTGGCATTATTTGTCTTGATGGGCGCACAATTGGGCTTTCTTACTTTGCTGCTCTCGCACATCACCTTTTGTTTGCCATTCGTGGTGGTCACCGTGTACAGCCGCTTAAATGGCTTTGATGTCAAGATGCTTGAGGCGGCTCGTGATTTAGGCGCCAGTGAGTGGGTCATTCTGACCAAAATCATTCTGCCCCTTGCAGCGCCTGCGGTGGGCGCGGGCTGGTTACTGAGTTTCACACTCTCCTTGGATGATGTGATTGTCAGCTCTTTCGTAACGGGCCCAAGCTATGAAATTTTACCCTTGAAAATCTACTCAATGGTTAAAGTTGGCGTCTCACCCGAAGTCAATGCCTTAGCGACCATCATGCTAATGGTATCGCTCGTCTTAGTCATGTGCTCACAATGGCTGGCTAAAGATCGACTAAAATAAACCTTTCCTCGGGCTGCTACCCCGCTGGCAGCCCGCTTCCTGTTGTCTGTAATGTCTAGGAGTTTTCACCATGACCAAATGGTCTTCACTCTCTGCGTTGGCGCTGCTGGGTGCGTCACTGGTCCCATCAACGGCTTCGGCTGAAGATGATGTTCTCTACTTTTACAACTGGTCCGAATACATTCCAGCATCCGTGCTAGAAGAATTTACCGAAGAAACCGGTATTGAAGTCATGTATTCCACCTATGAATCCAATGAGACCATGTATGCGAAATTAAAGACGCATCCTGAAGGCTATGATTTGGTTGTTCCCTCAACCTATTACGTCTCCAAAATGCGTCAGGAAGGCATGCTACAAAAAGTGGATAAGACCAAATTAAGCCACTTTGACGGCCTTGACCCGGATAACCTGAACAAACCCTTTGATCCTGATAACCAATACTCTATCCCTTATATCTGGGGAGCAACGGGCATTGGAGTCAACACTGATTTTATGGATAGCAGCGCTGTCTCTCGCTGGGCCGATCTGTGGGATCCGAAATGGCAGGGGCAATTGCTGATGATGGATGACGCGCGCGAGCTCTTCCACATCGCACTGCGTAAGCTGGGCTATTCAGCTAATACCACCAATCCGGATGAGATTAAAGCCGCCTACGAGGCGCTGCGTGAACTCATGCCAAATGTATTGGTATTTAACTCCGATTTCCCTGCCAACCCCTACCTTGCCGGCGAAGTCACCTTGGGGATGCTTTGGAATGGATCCGCCTATATGGCCCGTCAGGAAGGCGCTCCCATTGAGATTGTTTGGCCAGAAGAAGGCGCCATCTTTTGGATGGATAGCCTTGCCATTCCAGCCAACGCTAAACATGTCGATGCCGCTCACAAGATGATCGATTTCTTGCTGCGCCCAGAAAACGCCGCGAAGCTCGCACTCGACATTGGCTACCCAACACCCGTTAAAGCGGCTTATCCGCTGTTACCGGCTTCATTTAAGAATGATCCTAATATTTACCCACCGAAAGCGGTGATGCAGGCCGGTGAATGGCAAAATGCGGTCGGGGATGCCAACCGCTTGTACGAAGATTATTTCCAGCGCTTAAAGGCGGGGATGTAATGACAAGACGCTGGGGCCTGAGGGCCCCTTTTTACCGTTCAAGGGCGAGGATTTCATCCACCAGCGCCGGGACCAATGTGCTGGCTTTGCCATAACGGCGTTCATTAAACTCACTTTCAACCGCACTGGGCTCCAAGTTGATTTCAATGGTGTGAGCCCCATGCATCGCCGCTTCATGCACAAAACCCGCAGCGGGATAGACTGCACCAGACGTCCCAATAGAAACGAATAAATCAGCTTGGGTAAGTGCATCATGGATTTGTCCCATCCCTAGTGGCATCTCACCAAACCAAACCACATGAGGACGAAGGGGCGCTGGCATTTGACAGCAATGACAGTGATCAGCCTCAGTAATATCCCCTACCCAATCAATGGTCTGTTGCGAGTGGCTGCAGCGTGCTTTGAGGAGTTCGCCATGCATGTGAATGATGTGCTGTGTGCCAGCACGCTCATGAAGATCGTCAATATTCTGCGTGACCACCAGCACGGTGGCATCACTCTCTTTTTCAAGACGGGCTAACGCGTCGTGCGCTGCATTGGGTAACACACCGGATTGCAGCTGGCGACGGCGATCATTATAAAACTGCTGAACCAATCGCGGATTACGCGCAAAGCCTTCTGGCGTCGCGACATCTTCAATATGGTGCTCTTCCCACAGGCCATCTTGGTCACGAAAGGTACGAATACCCGACTCTGCAGAAATGCCCGCGCCGGTAAGCACAACAATGTGTCGGTAGGGAAATGTCATAGCCCATCCTTGAATTTTTATCTAACACCTTCATTTATAACACCCAAATTGAAACCTTTGAAGCATGGTGGCTTTAGACCTTGGTCGCGAAATGGTTTCCTTGGGAAAAATGCTCGACCGCGATCACGAACCGCTAATGCAACGACTGGCTAGACCAATCAATCGGTCCGCTTGGGTTACAATACTCACTTGTTTATCGCTTTTGTTAACAATTATGCAACTTGAACGTTATTATAGTGAGCAGGACGGAAAACTGCTTTTTACTCGCCAGCAAGCCAGTGACTTTGCTAAACGTGTTGCCGGTGACTTTAACCCTATCCACGATACTGAGGCATCACGCTTTTGTGTACCCGGCGATCTTCTGCTCTCTATTTTGCTTGCAAAGATTGGGATCAGTGAGCATATTCAGATTCATTTTAATGGCATGATCAGTGCGAACACGCCATTAAAGATTGTCGAAACCGAGCATGAAGTCACTGTGGTCGATGAAAACCAAAAGCTCTATCTTACCCTGACCCGCCGCGGTGCTGTGCGACACGACCCTGTGCTTGCTAACGAAATTGCTCAGCACTATGTACAGTTTTCAGGTAAAAACTTTCCCCATATCATGGTGCCATTGATGCGTGAGCAACAGATGATGATCAATACCGATCGTCCGCTGGTGATGTATGAGAGCATGAGTTTGTCGTTTGATGATTTACAAATAAGCTCGGCCGAAGTTGCCCTTTCTAGCTCGACCATGAGTGTCAGCGGCAAACGGGGCAAGGTCGATCTCTCGTTTGATTTTATGGTCGGCGATAAGCGCGTCGGTCACGGGTGTAAAACGATGGTCGCCAGCGGGTTGCGCCCTTATTGTGAAGAGGCGATTCAAGATTTGGTTGAACGTTTTAATGCTCGTAAGCAGGCATACTGTACGGCTTAGCTTTTTTTGCATTTTATCCGCACCCACGTTTCGCCCTGATCTATAGTTAGATGAGGGCGTTTTATAGGGAAGTTATTATGCAATCCAGTAGCTTAGTTGAGCGTATCGATAAATTACCGAAAATCCCCAAAATCGTGCAAGAACTGATTGATTTGGTAAACAGTGATAGTGCCGATCTCAATCAAATTGCGGACAAAATTTCATACGATCAAGTGATTTCAGCCCGAGTACTCCGCTTATCAAATTCCGCCTATTTTGGACGAGCCCGGAACATTGGTTCTGTCAATGAGGCTGTCATTCGGCTTGGGCTTGGCCCCGTACGCACCCTCGTCGTTTCAAGTGCATTAATGAGTGCGTTTGACGTCGATAGCGAATTGGATATCGACGCATTTTGGCAGCACACCTTTGAAGTAGCGACCATCAGCAAAGCGCTCGCGGGCTCATTAAAAATGGATCCGAATGAGGCGTTTACTGCGGGGATGCTTCATAACTTGGGCGAATTGCTGATCATGACAACCGCTTATGAACAGCTTGATAGGATTAACCTACATATAGAAGCGGGTAAACCCAAGCAAGAAGCGCAGGAACTCATTTTAGGTGTCACCAGTGCAGAGTTAGGCGGTGAGTTAGCACGTAGGTGGAATTTTCCTGATCGGCTTTGCGATGCAATTCGCTATCAATTTACGCCCGTCCATCAAGAACAATTCTCGCCACTGGCCGGTATCTTACGACTGGCGGGGAAAGTCGACGAATCATGGCAGGAGTTTGTCACTACCGACTCCAAGCTCGAGTGGCTTAATCAGCAGCTCGAATACAATATGCTCGGCTTTCCTAAAACCGTGGTCGCCGCCGTTGATGATGTGATCGGCAAAGGCCGTGAAATGGCGAAGATGCTGAAATAGTTAAATCTGACTGTACATAGAATACAAGCGTCATCGCCATCCAGCATGGCGCTTTTTGGTTGTCACCGAACGTTGCCATTGCAGCCAAATAAACTCGGTATCTGTTTATGCATCATCTTGCTAGAAACAATGGCGAATATCTAAATACTTTTGCCGAATGTGCTCAATGAGTAAGCGGATCTTCTTTGGTGGCTGACGGGTAAACGGGTACACGGCATAAATCCCCAATCGCTTGCCCACCTGATCGGGAAATAAATCAATCAAGTCGCCCCGAGTAATATCCTGATAAACCAAACAACGCGGGACATACGCAATACCGTGTCCCCCAAGCGCGCCTTTCCTCAATGCAATGGGGTTATCCGTCGATATATTCCCCGACACTTTAATCATTTGGTTTTTGCCCTCACCTTTAAATTCCCAATCACTTGCCCCTGTGGTTTGATAGGCATATTGCAAACAGTTATGGGCTTTCAGATCATGAGGTTGCTGCGGACGACCATGACGTGCAATGTAGCCCGGTGCGGCACAAACCACCCATTGAGAGTCAAGAATATGCCGGGCAATCAAACTGGAGTCCTCGAGATAACCGGTACGGATTACCAAATCAAACCCTTCATCAATCAAATCAACAAAGCGGTTTTCTAACGACATATCAATGGTAAGCCCCGGGTATTGGCTACAAAATTCCGCGACTGCCTCCGCTAACAGTAACTCACCAGAAATCGTTGGTACCGAGATTTTGATATGGCCACTGATCGCCTCACCAAAGCCCGAGACTGCATCAAAGGCTTCATCAGCGGCTTGCTTCACAGTTTTTGCGCCTTGATAGAGTGTCCGCCCCGCATCCGTCAGTGTCAGCTTTCGGGTTGTTCGATACAACAACTGAACGCCTAGACTCTCCTCCAGCTTCTTAATCCGTTTACTAACGACTGAATTTGTAAGGGAATTTATTTCGGCAACTTTGCTGAAGGAACCATATTCAGCGACTTGAGCAAAAAGTACGAGATCGTCTGTTTTCGGCATATTATGTCAATTATGGAAGTAATCATTTTCATTATTTCCATATATCAAGAAAATGTAAACGAGTAATGTCACACCCAGTTAACATCACGTCATCACGATGTCAGCAAAAAAATAACAGATGCGACAGCATAAAAATACGATGGCGTGCCTTGCTTTTACGTGAACTAACGGAAGAGACGTCTAAAAGGACAGACTATGACTGATACCCTCTACGCCCTTGTTGCGTTTTCACCCATCGTGGTTGCTGCCATTTTGCTGGTGGGATTAAATTGGCCCGCCAAAAAGGCGATGCCAGTGGCATTTATCATGACAGTGTTAATCGCACTATTCCAGTGGCAAATGAGCCTTACTCGCGTCTCAGCCTCTATTTTACAAGGACTAATCATTACTGCCGCTGTCCTCTGGATTGTCTTTGGCGCGATTTTGCTGCTCAATACATTGAAACATACCGGTGCGATTACCGTGATTCGCAATGGTTTTACCAATATTTCAGATGACAGGCGTATTCAAGCCATTATTATCGCTTGGTGTTTTGGCTCTTTCATTGAAGGTGCGTCAGGATTTGGGACCCCCGCGGCCATCGCTGCTCCTTTGTTGGTTGCGATCGGTTTTCCTGCGCTAGCCGCCGTTGTGATTGGTATGATGATCCAATCCACCCCCGTCTCTTTCGGAGCAGTGGGAACTCCTATCATCGTCGGCGTCAACAAAGGGCTTGATAGCCACACTATTGGGCAAACATTACTGGCTAACGGCAGTGACTGGGCTAGCTATTTACAAGCTATCACCACCCAAGTTGCACTCATCCATGCCATCATTGGCACCCTAATGCCACTCTTGATGGCCATGATGTTGACCCGCTTTTTCGGCAAAAACAAAAGCTGGCGCGAAGGATTGGCCGTGGCGCCATTCGCCATTTTTGCGGGGTTAGCCTTTACCATTCCTTATGCCTTGACCGGGTGGTTACTCGGTCCTGAATTCCCCTCTCTACTTGGTGGATTAGTGGGTATTGTCCTAGTCACCACTGCGGCACGGAAAAACTTTCTTGTTCCCAAAA
Source organism: Salinivibrio sp. PR5 (assembly GCF_001996085.1). Lineage (NCBI taxonomy): Bacteria > Pseudomonadati > Pseudomonadota > Gammaproteobacteria > Vibrionales > Vibrionaceae > Salinivibrio > Salinivibrio sp. PR5. The sequence continues at coordinate 4,549 of NZ_MUFK01000042.1, read as the reverse complement.
AGCACTGGGACTTTGATGATGCCTCTACGTGGCCAAGTCAATGGTTAGGCTCGCTTAAAATGGATCTTAAGGTTCAGGAAAAGCCCATGAACATGGCCATGGCTTGGGCGCCTTATTTACTCTTGGCACTGTGTTTGGTGATCAGCCGCGTCAGTCCAACGGTAAAATCACTACTAACAGATGTGAGCTTAAGTTTTAACGCGCTATTGGGAGAAACCGGCATTAACGCGGCGATTCAACCTTTGTATCTTCCTGGTGGGATCCTCGCATTCGTCGCCTTAGTTGCCACCTTACTTCACAGCAAACGCTTCCAGCCTCTATTCAAAGCAGCGAACGAGTCCAGTAAAACACTCATCGGTGCAGGCTTTGTGTTGGTGTTTACCATTCCTATGGTGCGTATATTTATTAACTCAGGTGTGAATGCCGCCGATTTGGTCAGTATGCCAGTGATGACAGCGCGGTTTGCTGCGCAACTGGTGGGTGATGGTTTCCCTGCTCTTAGCGCCACCATTGGTGCATTAGGGGCCTTTATCGCCGGCTCAAATACCGTCTCGAATATGATGTTTAGTCAGTTTCAATTTGAAGTCGCACAAACACTGGGCGCATCAACCGTCACCGTGCTGGCACTTCAGGCCGTCGGTGCGGCAGCAGGTAATATGATTGCCATTCACAACGTCGTGGCCGCCTCCGCCACTGTGGGCTTATTGGGGCGCGAAGGCGCGACCTTACGTAAAACTGTGTTACCTACGATTTACTACCTGATTGCCGCTGGGGTAATTGGCATCATCGCGATACATGTGATTCAAGTTGCTGACATCCTGATGGCGGCGTAATCTGACCATGATAGGCCGAGCGCAGAACTCGGCCTGATTGACCTAACTCAAGCGGGCCAGCCAGGCTGACCCTCAGCCTTTTTGAATATATGGAAGGAAAGGAACGCTTATGAACACCCCATCACGTTTGTCCTCATCACAACAACAAGCATTTATACAAACGCTGACGGATATTGTCGGTCACAAGAACCTACTGACGGATGCAAGTCATACCCAGCACTATCGTACTGGGTTTCGCTCAGGAGGAGGCAGTGCGCTGGCGGTCATTTTCCCAACATCATTAGTGATGCAATGGCGTGTCTTGCAAGCTTGTGTTGACGCCGATGTGGTGATCATCATGCAAGCCGCGAATACGGGCTTAACCGAAGGATCAACGCCGAAGGGCGATGACTATGACCGCGATGTGGTGATAATTAATACCACACGATTAGACGGCTTACAGCTGCTTGATCAGGGCAAGCAAGTGATCAGCTTTCCGGGGACCACACTTCATCACTTAGAGCAAACCTTACGGCCTCTTAACCGAGCCCCGCACTCTGTGATTGGCTCGTCGTGTATTGGCGCATCGATTGTCGGTGGTGTGGCCAATAATTCTGGTGGCGCGTTGGTTAAACGTGGCCCTGCCTATACAGAATATTCGCTCTTTGCGCAGTTAAACGAAGCCGGTGAGCTAGTCTTGGTCAATCATTTAGGGATTGCGCTTGGCGACGATCCGGAAACCATTCTCGCCCGTGTCGAACGCGGCGATTATCGTCCTGAAGACATTACCACGGATACGCGCAAAGCCTCCGCGCATGATTACGAGCAAATCCTCCGTGATGTCGACGCAGATAGCCCTGCACGGTATAACGCCGATAAACACCGTCTTCATGAAGTGAGTGGCTGTGCAGGAAAACTGGCAGTGTTTGCGGTCAGACTAGATACCTATCCCATTCCAGAGCGTGAAAAGGTGTTCTATATCGGCACCAACAATCCTGATGTTTTGTACCAGTTACGTCGTCGTGTGCTCAGCGAACTGTCACATCTTCCCGAAGTGGCAGAATACATGCATCGCGAGGCCTTTAATATTGCTGAACGATATGGCAAAGACGTGTTTTTAGCCATTGGCCGACTAGGGACGGACAGCATTCCTAAAATGTTTGCCTTAAAAGCTCAAATTACCGCGTGGCTGGATAAAGTGCCCTTGCTGCCCAATTCACTGCCGGATAAAGTCATGCAGTACGTTAGCCAGCTTTTTCCGCAGCATTTGCCTTCTCGTATGCTCGCGTTCCGTGACCGCTTTGAGCATCATTTGATTTTTAAAGCATCAGACGAAGGTATTGAGGAAAGCTCGCAATTCTTGACGCAGTTTTTTGCCGACCATGATGACAGCGACTTTTTTGTCTGTACCGAAGAGGAAGCCAAAAAAGCCATGCTTCACCGCTTTGCTGCTGCCGGCGCAGCGATTCGCTATCACACCATGCACAGCAATGATGTGGAAGATATTCTCGCGCTTGATATTGCATTGAAGCGCAATGAAAAACATTGGGTCGAGCAACTGCCTGATACCATTGAGTCACAGTTGGTCACCAAGCTCTATTACGGACACTTTTTCTGTCACGTCTTTCACCAAGACTACATTGTGAAAAAAGGTGCCGATGTGCATGCGATTAAGGAAAAAATGCTCGCCCAGCTCAACGAGCGTGGCGCGAAATACCCTGCCGAGCATAACGTGGGACATCTCTATGCCGCCGAGCCCGATTTAGCCCATTTCTACCATCAGCTCGACCCAACTAATAGTTTTAACCCGGGGATCGGAAAAACCAGTAAGAAAAAATACAGTGCAGACTGTCAGTGCCTTGATCACCAGCTTCGTCATCGAGCAAGTCAGGACACGTCACCCGCCACGCATGAGCATTAAACCGCCCTGCAAACCCGCCAACCGTTAGGCGGGTTCTTTTTAAAGCATGGGTTTCTCGCGAATAAAACGCGCAAAGCGTGGGATGCCCTTTTCCGTTACACCATTGTGCCTAACCAAAATGGTACTGCCGATTTCAGGTGGTTCAGCCCGCTGTGCATCGCTAAAGCCTGATCCCACACGAAACTCAGTACCATCGGCAAGACGTACCACTAAGGACCCCATCAAGCCTTGTAACCGACCTTTTCCGGGCGTCATACCAATGACGGTGGCATCTTTCTCTTGGTAGGTTTTTAGCTTAACCAAGCTCTCTACGCGGTGTCCTAAGTACAGGCTATCGGGATGATGCAGCATCAAACCTTCACCCCCCGATTCATTGATGGCAATAAGCTGGGCTTGGAGCGCGTCATTGTCAGTCACTGGCTTTTGCTCTACCAAGGCTAAGAATGGCGATGCGCTGTTGGCGACTATCTTTTTCAGTGCTGCATAGCGAGCAGAAAACGGGCCAGGTTGCTCCGGTAAATCAAACGCATAAAAACGAACGTTCTGCCACGCGTCAGGGTCTGGTTTATCGTCCAACACGGTACGCAATACGGTTTGAAACTCGCCTCTTCCGGCCCATAACTCACCATCTAAAGGCGTCGTTGGCAGCGTTCGAATCAATGCATCCGGTGCGTGAATGGGATTTCCTTGTCGAGTTAAGAATTGCGTGCCCGTCCAATAGGCGCGGATCCCATCCAGTTTTTCACTGGCCCAATAGCCACGATAGTCATGTTCGGCAATCTGCCCGTCAACACCATGCATCAACGCTGGCGCGGACGGTGCAGCATCCCCATCACTGCTAGGAAACAGGGTAAACGCGGAGAGTAAGCATAAAGTAACAGGATTTAGGCGTGCCATGCATTCCTCCTTAGTGGTTAAGGAGCATACGCTAGCGCGATAAAAAGCGTCTCAACATGCCTTTATTTTTTGTTGGTAGAGAATTTGCGTTCACGATGAACAATGTGCAGGTGTTACATCGCCCACCGTGAAATGACTCGTGAAACCTCGTCCGCTGCGCAATCTAGAACCATCAAGCTTGGCTGGCAAACGCATAGATAAAGGTGCCATTTTTGATAGCATCAATCACGCGCGAGGATAAGTAGCTAGGTAACGCCGGGCAGCCCCAGCTTCTACCTAATTGGCCGCTTTGTTTAATCACCTTAGGATGAGCATAATCGGCACCGTGGATCACAATCGCTCTTGCGCGCGCATTATCGTTTAAACCCTTGGAAAGCCCATCTAAACGCAGTGAGTAGCCATGTTTACCATGATAGGTTTCAGCCGCACGATAGACCCCCAATGATGTTTGCAAGGAATTAATCTGATTCGAGAAACGCTTTGCGTAAAGGGCGCCACTATTCTTGCCATGAGAGACATAAGAGCGAAATAGCACTTGGCGTTTTTTCACATTAATCACCCAAAACCGCTTTTCTGACGACGGTTTGCCATAATCAATCAGCGTCATCACCGGCTTGCTACTTTGGTTGTGCTTAAAATGGCGATACGCATCAGAAAAGGCCTGATACGACACCTCACCGGCGAGGTTGAGAGACTGATATAAACCACTGACCTCATCTTTAAAACWGGCCCATACTGTGGTTGGCATGCTGAGCGCTAACACATAAAAAACTACCCGATACCAAGGGGCCACACCTGCTTGTTTCATTTTTCTGCTCCTTACTTTGCCACTGCAACACGAACGACCGAGCCGTTTGTTGTCCGTATTGGCAAAAACAAAAACCGTGCCATTTGACACGGTTTCTATTAACTATTGATA
>NZ_MUFK01000041.1:0-28989 GCF_001996085.1 Salinivibrio sp. PR5 | reverse complement strand
GGCTTTTTGCGCTCGCGCTTTTACCGTTAGACTCAACAGTGATGTCAGCATCATAGGCTTTCGCATCTTTTACGAACTGCGCTGCTGGACGAGTGTGTAGGCCGTTTTCTGCAGTAATTTCAACTTGCTTCTTATACATGATTCACCCCGTATCTCTATTTTTTTAAATCTATGTATTAAATCTAAGATTAGCTTAACCGCTGACGGGCATTTTCGCTATCCGTTGGCGTTAACCTAACCAAGAAATTGACCGTATAGCTTAATCCATGTCAATTTCCTGTCATCTTTTTGCCGTTTTTGACCTTCCACTCATCAGGTGATGTCGCTTTTATTTTGATGCGGAAAATAAAAAGGCAGACGTTTTTTACTAAAGCTTAATATAAAAATCAAACAAAAAAGGCCCGATGTGGGCCTTTTGTCAGGGGGAGGTAAATGTGCTGTGCACACTAACCTGCTGTTACTGTTCGTTTTCTAGCTCGGTAAACATGCCTGCGAACAGCGGTGAGCTGAGATAACGTTCTGCAGCACTTGGCAAAATTGTGACGATCTTCTTGTTTGCAAACTCAGGAAGCTCAGCAATTTTGTTGGCAGCGACCACAGCCGCACCTGATGAAATACCGGCCAAAATGCCTTCTTCTTCCATCAGACGACGTGCCATTTCGATGGCTTCATCTGAGGTGACAGAAACCACTTTGTCGATCAGGCTGACATCCAAGTTTTTAGGAACAAAGCCTGCGCCAATGCCTTGAATTTTGTGAGGGGCAGGTTGCACATCTTCACCGGCCAAAGTTTGTGCAATCACAGGCGACTCTGCAGGCTCAACGGCGACGGTCGTGATCGCTTTACCTTGGGTGTTTTTGATGTAGCGGCTCACACCGGTCAGTGTCCCGCCGGTACCGACACCTGCAACAAACACGTCAATCTCACCATCTGTGTCGTCCCACAGCTCAGGTCCCGTAGTCTTTTCATGGATTTCAGGGTTAGCAGGGTTATCGAACTGTTGCAGCATCAGGTATTTGCCGGGCTCTGCGGCCATGATTTCTTCTGCTTTTGCAATCGCCCCTTTCATGCCTTTCGGCGCTTCGGTTAGCACCAGCTTCGCGCCCAGCGCTTTAAGCAGTTTACGACGCTCTAAGCTCATCGACTCAGGCATCGTTAGGGTGAGTTTATAACCACGTGCGGCAGCAACATAAGCGAGTGCAATCCCCGTGTTACCACTGGTCGGTTCAATCAGCTCAATACCGGGTTTCAAGGTACCTTTTTTCTCGGCGTCCCAAATCATGTTGGCGCCGATTCGGCACTTGACGCTGAAGCTTGGGTTACGCGCTTCGATTTTGGCAAGCACGTTTGGCTTAGCTACGCGATTGAGGCGAACCAGCGGGGTATTACCGATAGTTTGTGTGTTGTCTTCGTAAATCTTACCCATTGTATCGTTCCTTCATGACACCGATTAGTTTGGCTATAAGCATATCTCTGATGCCTGTTTTGAAAAGGATCAGTTGGTTATATCTTATTGTGACATCGACCAAAAAATGATTGGCAAATAGAAGAAAAGCCCACTGAAATTGTGAGCTTTTCTCTCTGAGCGTAGAGGTTTTTGAGTGAGGTAACAACCAGCTAGTAGCGCCCGAGTCGCGACTTATAAGTGTCGACCCATAATGCGGTGGCGCCGCATACGGCAGCAGGCATGACTAACAGGTTCAGGATTGGCGTCATGGTAAACAGCATCACCACAGCCCCAAAACTGAGCGATGTGCCTCTGCGTTGTTTCAGGCTGTCGCGCATGGTCGGGAAGGCTACCTTGTGGTTATCAAATGGGTAGTCACAGTATTGAATGGCCATCATCCAAGCACTAAATACAAACCACAATACCGGACCAAGTGTTTGGCCTAAGGCGGGGATCCATAATAGCAGCAGCAATCCCAGCGCCTTGGGAATGTAGTACATCAGTTTTTGCCATTCCCGTTTCATTACCCGTGGCAGATCTTTAACCACATCGAGCATGCCATCATTGGGCGAGGGGGCGCCGGTTAGCTTGGCCTCTAAATGCTCCGCCAATAAACCGTTGAAAGGTGCTGCAATCCAGTTAGCTAAGGTGCTAAAGAAGTAGGAAAACACCACTAAGATAGCAATCACGACCAGCGGCCAAAGCACAAAGGACAGCCAAGACAGCCATTCTGGGAGGGTCGCAAGCCAAGTATCAATCCAATCGCTAAATTGAGACAATAAATAAGCAAATGCGCCGCCCATCAATAACACATTGACGATAATCGGGATCACTACAAAACGGCGTAATCCCGGCGTTAGCATCAGTGAAAAACCTTGTAACAAATAGCCAGCCCCGCTTCGAGGCTGAGGATGAACACGGTGGGTCATGGCATCTCCTTTTTGATTTGGGGTTATACTACTGGCCCAACCGAGGTGCTGACAACGGTCAAATGCGTGGAAACTTTACGCATTTCTGTCGCTGTATTCGTTAAATTGTCTCCAACTTTTGATACAGTTAACTAAGTTGACCGATTACGCATTGCGTTAGTCAATGTGGCCCGCTTATGATCGACAAAGCGTTTGCGTATCTGCGCACGCTATGCCATAAGCTAATCAATACGCTGAACAAACACAGATTTGAGAATCGACGATGCAGGAATTGCGCCTTGTACTGATTGTTTTGGGAGCATTAGCAATTGCAGCTTTGCTGTTGCATGGCCTCTGGACCAATAAGAAAGAAAAGAGCACCAAGTTTGGTGAAAAGCCGCTGGGAAAATTGGATGACAGCAAAGACGACCAAGGGTTTGATCAAGACGGGATAGGCGCAGTCCGAGTCGTCAAAAGCGCCTCTGGCGACAATCCGAAACCCAGCCGCAAAGAGCCTGCGGTGAGTTTTGGTGATAAACCCGATGTCGACCCCTTGTTTGCCGACGAATCCGCGAAGACAGACCCCGTCGAGCCTGCTTTTCCATCAATGTCGGCGGCCGATGATGCCCCTGAGCCTGCAGCGGGTGAGCAATCCTCCGCGCCATTTACCGCCCATCAAGCAGAAGACGGTGAGGATACTGCGCCGGTCACTAATGACACTGCGCAACCAGACACTGCCGAGCATGACGCGGAGCAAGGTGAAGCCGCCGAGTCGGAAGATGAAACTGAAGTGCTTGTTTTGCATGTTCATGCCAATAACAATGCCATTTTCAACGGTCTTGAGTTAACCAACAGCCTTGAACAGCATGGCTTGCGCTTTGGTGATATGGGGATTTATCACCGTCATTCCGATCCGTCAGGCACGGGCAAGGTGCTGTTTAGTGTCGCGAACATGGTAAAACCAGGGACCTTTGATATCGGTCATATTGATGGCTTTGAAACGCCTGGAATTAGCTTCTTCATGACCTTGCCTTGTTATGGTGAGCCGGAACAAAACTTCAAACTGATGCTACAAACCGCGCAGCAGATTGCCGATGAGCTCGGCGGGCTGGTGCTTGACGATGCGCGCGCCATGATGACGCCGTCTCGCCTTGACGAGTACCGAGAGCGGGTTAAAGCCTTCTCTGCATAGGTCGAAGTTGGTCGGTGATTGTTCATCGGCCAACCACCTACACGCACACATCTCCATCTTCGCCGTTAATACGTATATACTTGCCTGTCACTCAATCAGTCACAACAGATCAATCATGGCTTACAGCAAAGAACAACTGGATGCGTTGAAGCATCAGCTTAACTACCATGCCTATCGTTACTATGTCGAAGACAGCCCTGAGCTGCCGGACGCGGAGTACGATCGTTTAATGCAAACGTTGCTGGCCATTGAAGCTGAGCACCCTGAATGGGTGACGGCTGATTCGCCGAGTCAGCGTGTGGGTGGCGCACCGCTTAGCGCATTTGAGACAGTGACCCACGAGTTGGCGATGTTATCTTTGGGCAATGCCTTCAGTGATGACGATCTGGCTGACTTTGAACGCCGTGTTAAAGACAGACTCGGTGATGGCGAGTCTGTCACCTATACCTGTGAGCCAAAACTTGATGGCTTAGCGGTTAGCTTGATTTACGAAAATGGTGTCTTGGTCCAAGCTGCGACCCGAGGCGATGGCACCACGGGTGAAAACATCACCCACAATGTGAAAACGATTCGTAACGTCCCGTTGACGTTGCAGGCGGGAGATTGGCCGACGCGTCTTGAGGTGCGCGGTGAAGTCTTTATGCCTAAAGCGGGCTTTGAGGCACTTAATGAAGCTGCCCTCAAGCGAGGGGATAAAACCTTTGCCAACCCGCGCAACGCGGCCGCCGGTAGTCTGCGTCAATTGGACCCTAAAGTTGCAGCCAGCCGTCCGCTTAGTTTTTATGCTTATGCCGTTGGCATTATGTCGACACCATTTGGCGAGGGGCAGTTCCAACGCCTGCAAAAGCTTAAACAGTGGGGTCTAGCGCTTAGCCCTGAAGTCAAACAGGTGACGGATTTAGCTGGTGTCAAACGCTACTACCAAGACATCTTAGCCCGACGTGATGCATTGCCCTATGAAATTGACGGGGTGGTGATAAAAGTCGACAGCATTGAAAGCCAGCAAACCCTAGGGTTTGTTGCGCGCGCTCCCCGTTGGGCAATTGCTTATAAATTCCCGGCTCAAGAAGAAATTACCACCCTCAACGATGTTGAGTTCCAAGTGGGACGAACGGGAGCCATCACACCGGTCGCAAAACTGGCACCTGTTTTTGTCGGGGGCGTGACGGTCAGCAATGCGACCTTACACAATGGCGATGAAATTGAGCGTTTAGGGGTTCATATCGGTGATACCGTGGTGATCCGTCGCGCGGGTGATGTGATCCCACAAGTGGTCGGCGTGGTAGAAAGCCGCCGTCCAGAACATGCGCAGCCGATTGTTTTTCCAACTGCTTGTCCTGTGTGTGATTCTGCGGTCACTCGTGTTGAGGGTGAAGCGGTGGCGCGTTGTACTGGCGGGTTAATTTGCCTTGCGCAACGTAAAGAAGCCATTAAGCATTTCTCCTCGCGTAAGGCGATGGATATTGATGGCCTCGGTGATAAAATCGTCGAGCAGCTGATTGAAAAAGAGCTGATCCATACTCCCGCTGATCTGTTTCGCCTCACGGCGGGCCGCGTCACCGCCTTGGATAGAATGGGGCCAAAATCAGCACAAAATCTGATTGATGCGCTAGAAAAAGCCAAAGCGACCACCTTGCCTCGATTTATTTATGCGTTGGGGATCCGTGAGGTTGGCGAAGCCACGGCACAAAATCTGGCCACACATTTTAAAACCCTCGACGCGCTGCGCGCCGCGGATGAAGAAGCCTTGATTGCGGTCCCTGATGTTGGGACGATTGTGGCGGGCCATATTGTTCGCTTCTTTGCCGAACCTCACAACCAAGATGTGTTGGATGCACTGTTGGAAACTGGGATCCACTGGCCGGAAGTGGCCCAACAAACGGATGCGCAAGCACAGCCTTTGGCGGGAAAAACCATCGTGTTGACTGGTACCTTGTCGCAAATGTCGCGTACGGATGCAAAAGCCGCGCTGCAAGCGTTAGGGGCTAAAGTGACCGGAAGCGTCTCGGCGAAAACAGATATCTTGATTGCCGGTGAAGCCGCTGGCTCGAAACTGACCAAAGCGCAAGATTTAGGTGTGACCGTGTTAGATGAAGACGGCATGCTGGCACTGATCAACCAATAAATACCGCGAGGCTTCGGGGAATCCCGTGGCCTCGATTGTGGAATTTACCTGTACTGGTAAACTAACTGTCACTCATCATTCTCACCACTGGGATAGGGATCCTAATGACTATCAAAACCCGCTTTGCCCCCAGCCCAACCGGCTTTTTGCACGTGGGCGGTGCGCGTACAGCACTCTATTCTTGGCTAGCAGCACGCAGCCAAGGCGGTCAATTTGTATTGCGTATTGAAGATACTGATCTTGAGCGTTCAACCCAAGAGGCCATCGACGCCATCTTAGAAGGGATGGAATGGTTGGGTTTAACGTGGGATGAAGGTCCATATTATCAAACCAAGCGTTTTGACCGATATAACCAGCTTGTTGACCAACTTTTGGCGGAAGACAAAGCCTATAAATGCTATGCCCCGAAAGAGCTGCTCGATGAGATCCGTGAGCAACAAAAAGCAGACGGTCTTAAGCCACGCTACGACGCTGATCATCCAAAAGTGATTGAAGCGAATCAAAACGCTAAGGCCGATGACCCGCATGTTATCCGTTTCCGCAACCCGAAAGAGGGTAAGGTTGTCTTTGACGACAAGATCCGCGGCCGTATTGAAATTGCGAACAGTGAACTGGATGATCTGATTATCCGTCGTACCGACGGCAGTCCAACCTACAACTTCTGTGTGGTTGTGGATGACTGGGATATGGGGATCACTCAAGTTGTGCGTGGTGAAGACCACATCAACAACACCCCACGTCAGATCAATATCTACAAAGCGCTGGGCGCACCGGTCCCTGAGTTTGCGCATTGCTCGATGATCCTTGGTGACGACGGTGCGAAACTGTCTAAGCGCCACGGTGCGGTCAGCGTTATGCAATATCGCGATCAGGGCTTCTTGCCTCATGCGTTGCTGAACTATTTGGTGCGCTTGGGCTGGTCACATGGCGACCAAGAAATTTTCTCGCTCGATGAGATGATTGAACTGTTTAGCCTTGAGGCGATCAGCAAGTCAGCCTCAGCGTTTAACACTGAAAAGCTGCTGTGGTTGAACAACCACTACATTAAGCACGCCGACCCGCAAGAGGTCGCGCAGCACCTGCAGTGGCACCTTGATCAAGCTGGCATCGATATTAGCCAAGGCCCGGCTATCACCGACGTGATCCAGCTGGTCGGCGAGCGTTGTCATACCTTGGTAGAGCTGGCGGAACAAAGCCGTTACTTCTATCAAGACTTTGATGAGATCGACCCAGCGGCGGCGAAAAAGCACCTGCGTCCGGTGGCACTAGAGCCATTACAAGTGGCGAAAGGCAAAATTGAAGCGCTGCAAGACTGGAGCGTGGAAGCCTTAAAAGCAGTAATCGCCGATACCTGTGCCGATTTGGATGTGGGCATGGGCAAAGTGGGCATGCCATTACGCGTTGCGGTTACCGGTGGCGGTCAATCGCCTTCTGTGGATGCGGTCATGCACCTGATTGGTAAAGACCGTGTGGTCGCGCGTATTGAGCAAGCGATTAAGCTTGTTGAAGCGCGTGCGGCGCAAGGTTAATCAACTCAACCACCTTAGGTGGGAAAATCCAAAAGGGCGCTTCGGCGCCCTTTTTCGATCGGGGGTTAGTGCGAGCCTTCTTCCATCTGCGCACTGTCAACAATATGGTTTTCGCCCATTTTACGTGGCAACACAAGGTTGAGCACAATCGCGACCAGACCACACAGGCTAATGCCTTGTAAGCTAAAATCGCCAATGCCGAATGCCATGCCGCCGATCCCAAAGACCAAGGTCACACCGACAATCGCGAGGTTGCGAGAGTCATGCAGATCGACTTGATTGCGGATCAGGGTATTTAATCCCACCGTCGCGATAGAGCCGAATAATAAGATCATGATCCCGCCCATCACAGGCAAAGGAATGGTCAGTAACACCGCGCCCAGCTTTCCGACAAAGGCCAACACAATTGCCGTTAATGCTGCATAGGTCATAATCACTGGGTTAAATGCTTTGGTGAGCATCACGGCACCGGTGACTTCGCTGTAAGTGGTATTAGGTGGCGCACCGAATAAAGACGCGGCAATGGTCGCGGCACCGTCACCTGCCATGGTGCGGTGAAGACCGGGTTTTTTCAGGTAGTCTTTGCGGGTGACATTTGAGATAGCCAACATATCGCCCACATGCTCAACAGCGGGAGCGATCGCCACGGGGATCATGAATAAGATAGCGTTGATATTAAATTCAGGCAGCGTAAAGGCGGGCATGGCGAGCCAGCTTGCTTGAGTCACAGCGGTGAAATCGACTACGCCCATGATAAGGCTGGCGATATATCCCACCACGATACCCGCCAAGATTGGCACCAACTTAAAGAAGCCTTTAGCAAACACACTGATCACTATGGTGGTCAGCAGCGATAGCAACGAAATCCAAATCGCAACATCACCGGCGATAATTTGCGTGCCGCCATCGCCACTTTTCCCCAACGCCATATTGACCGCAGTTGGCGCAAGCCCCAGGCCAATCACCATAATGACAGGACCCACCACCACAGGTGGCAACAACTTGTGAATGATGTCGACGCCTTTGACCCGGATAATACCGCCCATAATCAGGTAAACCACCCCAGCCGCCATTAGGCCTCCCATGGTGGCGGGAATACCAAAGTTGTTAACACCGTAAAGAATGGGAGCGATAAAAGCGAAAGAAGAGGCGAGGAAAATGGGGACGGAGCGACGGGTGATAAGTTGAAAAATCAGGGTTCCAATACCGGCACCAAAGAGGGCGACATTGGGGTCAAGCCCAGTTAATAATGGCACCAATACCAATGCGCCAAATGCAACAAATAGCATCTGTGCGCCTTGTAAAACTTGCATCATAGTCTCACCTCCAAAAAAAATCGCGAGATGTTAGCACAAAGCCAAGATGTGATGCTTGTCATATTTATCAATGTGAGATCGGTAGCAAATAATCGATGTAACGGATTTCATTCTAGTGGCGAGAGGCAGCGTGGTGAGAGGGCTATGTGAACCAACGGTCAGTAATCAGGTCTTTTTTAGGTAAGAGCATTGCTGAGAGAGGACAAGAGCGCTTATGATCCCAACATCCCATCAATCAATGTGGAAAAACTATGATCCGATTTGTAATGACCATGATGGCTATGCTGGCTATGCTGTGGCTACCCAGCGCCTTTGCCAATAATTTGTACCATGCAAGCGTACCATTAGATAACGGCGCTCAAACGTCGCAACAAGCGGCTAAGCAACAAGGCTTGCTGGATGTGTTGGTCAAAGTCTCGGGACAACGTGACATTGCCGATAATCCCAGTGTGCAGAATCGTCTTAATGATGTGGATGGTTTGATCACCCAGGTAGGGTATGGTGAAACGGCGCGTACGGAGAACAGTGAATCGGTACGGACCCTTGAAGTGGGCTTTGATAGCCAGCAAGTGCAAGCGCTGCTGCGTGATGCGGGATTGCCTTTGTGGGGTACGCCGCGTCCGTCCGTCTTAGTATGGCTGGTGGACGATCGTGGTGCTGAACGCGAGATTGTGTGGGAACAAAGCGATGTGGCTTTGGTTGACGCCTTGCGAGACAGTGCTGCCAAGCGTGGTTTGCCCGTATTGGTGCCGGTGGGTGATTTTGATGATCTGATGGCTATTTCTGCCAGTGATCTTTGGGGAGGCTTTATCGGCCCGGTTAGCGACGCAAGTCAGCGCTATCAAGCGGACGGTATTGTGATTGCCAAACTGACCCCGCAGGGCATACGTTGGCAATTCTTCCCCGATGCGAGCGACTTGCAAGCCGATCAACAGCGCGGGCAAGGCGACAGTGCGGCTATGATCAATGCGATCGCCGATTATTATGCGACCCGTACTGCCGTGGTGTTTGATCAAAATGATGACAGTCAAGCGGTGACGTTGGCGATTGCAGGCGTGCAAGGTGGGGATGATTACGTCCAGCTAGAGCGCACGCTAGCTGGATTAAATGCGCTACAAAGTGCACACCTTTCGGAGCTCGAGGGAGATGCATTGCGATTTACGGTGCGTTTAGCTGCATCACAACAAGCATTGATTAACGAGCTGACCGCGAATCGCGAAATCCGTCTTATGACCCCGCAAGAGCGTCTCGATTATGCGGGTAGTGAGAAAGTGGAAACGTCACCACAGCAGCCAGCTGGCTCAGCATTAGAGAGTATGGATGAGGACGTTCGACTCAACAGTGAGCCGACACTCGAAGGAGATGTCTTAGCTGAGGATGACACGACGCTGTGGTTTGTTTGGCAGTCCTCGTAACCGCATGCCGACGACACACAAATAGAAAGGCCAGCGTATGATGCTGGCCTTTTTTCGCTTGGTTGTCCTGTCTTAAGATAGGCGGTTAATCGTTGTGACTACCAGCTAGCCGGACTAAATTGCTGACCTGCAAGTGCCGCTTCGACCATCAGGCCACCTTTAGCATGGGTAAAGACAGTCAGACCATTAACGTAATAGGCCTTTGACTGACGGTTACTGGCTGACGCCGAGGTGCCTGCGGTGCCGGCTTGCGCAGAGGCGCCTTCGGTTAAGGCGGTCGCGGAGGCTTGTGCGCCTAGCTCTACTTGTCCTTTCATAAAGCGGTCATACGCGGCTTGATCTTCAAAAAAGACGATTTCGCTGAAGGCTTGTCCGCCAAAAGTAAGACCGACCGACACTTGCTTTAACTCGGCTGCGCTGACCGGCTGACCTTGGCGGTAGACCACGCCTTTACCGTATGCACCGCCCACCCAAAAACCGCCTTTACCGACCGAAGGAAACACGGCATAGCCATAGGCGTTATCAAAAAAGGGTTGGGTTTGCGGATATTGATAAAACTGATCGCGTGCCAGGTTTGCTTGGCTAATTTGATCCTGCTGAGAATGGGTGGCACAGCCTACTAGGGCGGTCAGTGCCACTAACGCCATGCTCAACCATACATAAGAACGACGTAACATGTTTTTATCCCTCTTCGTCATCAAAGTGAGTCTTTCACCTCACACGTTACGTCAGTTCAGGCGGACAAATGTCAGGCGCGTGTGGAAATTTTCCGTGGAGTGCGATGATAAGGCTGGCCGCGATATCGCCAGCCAATAAGCCCACTTATCACCACCCAAATCCAAAGCGGGGTATTACCCCATTGGCGATAGGGGGTGAGACCCACAGTGCTGGTGACTGTGGTGGTAAGCACACCGGTTTCAAATTGCGGGAGGGATTGCTGAATATTGCCGCGTGCATCCATAATCGCAGTCACACCATTATTGGTGGCACGAATGACCGGCAAGCCAAACTCACGCGCGCGCATCCGCGCAATCTCTAAATGCTGCAATGGGCCAATTGAGCGGCCAAACCATGCATCATTCGACAAAGTGATAATCGCGTTACTGTCCGGCGTCAAGTTGGCGCGAATTTGCGCTGGAAACGCAATTTCGTAGCAAAGCGCCGTGATGTAGGCCAAGCCATTGGCCGGTAATGCCGGTTGTATGGCCTCGCCCGGTGAGAACGAAGACATGGGCAAATTAAATAAAGGCGCAAGCGGACGCAGTAACGATTCAAAGGGAACGAATTCACCAAACGGGAGCAAATGATGCTTGCTGTATTGCTTCGGCGCGGGATACTGATAGCTAGGCGTATCGGCGCCAACCGCAATCACATTATTAAAATATTGCCCTGCCGCATTTTGGTCTAACACCCCGGTAATGACCGTGGTGTGGTTATTTTTCGCGGCGGTATCCAATTGCTCAAAAAAGCGAGGTAAGTCACGCTCTAACGCCGGAATGGCCGCTTCTGGCCAGATCACCACATCGCTATCCCAATGTTGGCGGGTGAGGTCTAGGTACTTCATTAAGGTTGGCCAGCGTTGATCGGGACGCCACTTTAACGCTTGGGGAATATTGCCTTGGATCAGGGAAACCGTTTGTTGTTTCTCTGGATGCGCTTCAACCCACTGGATGGTGTTAAGCCCGTAGGCACACGCGGATATCCCAGCGATCGCCACAAGGCCAGCTAACTGCTTGCGTCCTTGCCACGCGCCCCATTTGGGCGTGATTAAGGTCGCCAATCCTGCCATTAGCACCAGCAGCCAAGTGATGCCTTGCACACCGAGCACTGGCGCCACGCCAGCTAAAGGACTATCAATTTGGCTGTAGCCGGGCCACAGCCACGGGAAACCGGTGAAGACCCAGCCTCGTAACCCATCGGCCACCAGCCATAGACTAGGCGCGAGAACTAGCCACTTAATCGCGGCATGGCGCACCGAGCAGCGCGCTAACACTCCGGCGAATAACGCAGGATACAATGCAAGGTATATGACCAGCAGCGCCATTAAGGACAAGCCTGCTATGGCGGGCATGCCTCCAAAATGATCGATACTGACATACACCCAGCTGACGCCGGTAGCAAATTGACCCAGACCCCAGCAAAAGCCGAGCAAACTGGCCCTTTTGGGGGAGGTGGATTGGAGCAACAGGAATAGACCCCAAAGCGATACCGGCATTAGCAGCCAGTAAGAAAAGGGGGCAAAGGCAAGGGTGGCACTGGCACCAAGCAGGGCAGCCGCGAGAGGCTGCCCAATTTGACGCACAATGTGATTAATCGCTTTCACTTTGAGGTTCGCTACTGTCAGGAATGGTGACTTGTAGCTGAATGATACGACGGCTGTCTGCTGAGGTCACCTTAAAGTGGAAATGTTCGATATCCACTTCCTCGCCGCGATCGGGCAGATGGCCAAAGCTGGTCATGACCAAGCCGCCGATGGTGTCTACCACATCGTCTTGGAACTGACTGCCGAAATGTGTATTAAAGTCTTCTAACGTGGTCAGTGCTTTTACCGCAAAAGTATGGCGGCTTAGCTGACGGATTTCTTGTTCGTCGTCCTCGTCGTACTCATCTTCGATTTCGCCAACGATTTCTTCCAAGATATCTTCAATGGTGACCACGCCCGATACACCGCCAAATTCATCGATCACGATCGCCATGTGGTAGCGTTCTTCTTGGAACTCTTTGAGTAAGCGGTCAACGCGTTTACTCTCGGGTACCACCACGGCAGGGCGTAACACCTTCTCGATATCGAAGTTTTCGGCATCTGGGCGCAAGTAGCGCAGCAGATCTTTCGCAAGTAAGATGCCTTCAACATGGTCTTTGTCATCGCTGATCACAGGATAACGCGAGTGTTGGGCATCAATGATGATATTAATGATCGCTTCCAAAGACTGCGATCGTTCAACGGTTACCATCTGCGAGCGGGGGATCATGATATCTCGAACACGCATGTCGGAGATTTGCATGACACCTTCCAGCATGTCTCTTGTGTCATGGTCGATCAGGGCGTTTTGCTCTGAATCGCGGAACACATCCACCAGTTCCTGTCTGTCTTTAGGATCAGCTTGGAAAAACTGTCCTAGCCGCTCGAAGAAGGTCTTCCTACTCGGACCGTCTGCGTTTTGCGAATTATCGTCGTTCATTCAAATTCATTCAGTTAGTTAACGCTCAATGAAGTCGTTCGCATAGGGGTCAGGCACCCCCATGGTAGCTAAAATATCACGCTCTAAGGCTTCCATTTGCTCGGCTTCATCATCCTCAATATGGTCGTAACCAAGC
Source organism: Salinivibrio sp. PR5 (assembly GCF_001996085.1). Taxonomy (NCBI): domain Bacteria; kingdom Pseudomonadati; phylum Pseudomonadota; class Gammaproteobacteria; order Vibrionales; family Vibrionaceae; genus Salinivibrio; species Salinivibrio sp. PR5. Next base: position 15,739 of record NZ_MUFK01000041.1, on the reverse strand, counting down.
AGGTGTAAGCTGCCATGCACGACCATGTGTGCCCAGTGATCCATCAATTGCTTGCCTTGTTGTTCAGCTTCACGCTCAACCACTTGGCGGCAAATGATCAGATCGCCGAGCAAATCAATGTCGATACCGGGAGGGGCATCGAACGGAAACGATAACACATTTGTGGGTTTATCTTTGCCACGATAATCGCGATTCAAGCTCTGGCTCTCACCTTCGTCAACCAGACGAATCGTGACTTCCGCTTGTTCACGCGCGTTGCGTACGGCGTGTTCAAACCAAGCTTGGAGCTGATCATCACTGGGCAACCCGTCAGTATTATCACACGCCAGCTGAACATCCACGTAATAACTCATGATTGTTCCTGCGATTGGCTGTGTTCTGTGTGCATTTGTGCTTCGCGTGCCTCACGACGACGCGCTTCGGCTTCTTTGCGTGCGCGCGCATCTTCCGCTTCCCATTTATCATAGGCTTGAACAATACGCGTCACCACGGGGTGGCGAACCACGTCGTCAGCTTGAAAGAAGTGGAAGCTGATTTCTTCGACATCAGAAAGCACTTCAATGGCATGACGTAAGCCTGATTTCGCGTTGCGGGGCAAATCCACTTGTGTCACATCACCGGTGATCACAGCACGCGAATTAAAGCCAATCCGAGTCAGGAACATCTTCATTTGTTCCACCGTCGTGTTTTGGCTTTCATCGAGAATAATAAAAGCGTCATTGAGGGTACGGCCACGCATATAGGCCAGCGGCGCGACTTCAATCACGTTACGGTCAATCAGCTTTTCAACGCGCTCAAAGCCAAGCATTTCAAACAAGGCATCGTACAAAGGGCGCAGGTAAGGATCGACTTTTTGGCTGAGATCGCCGGGCAAAAAGCCCAGTTTTTCACCGGCCTCTACCGCAGGACGTGTCAGCAAAATACGGCGAATTTCTTGGCGCTCAAGTGCATCAACCGCCGCTGCGACCGCCAAGTAGGTTTTACCGGTTCCCGCCGGACCAATACCAAAGGTAATGTCATGGCTAACCATGTTAGCAATATATTGCGCTTGGTTTGGCGTACGCGGTTTGATCACCCCTTTTTTGGTTTTGATATTAATCTCTTTACCGTATGGGATGCTTGATTCGGTGGTTTGCTCGAGTACGCCCGATTCTTTGATTGCCAAGTGAATGGCTTCCGGCTCAATGTCTGGGTAGCTGCCACGCACTGGGGCAGTATCAACATACAAATGCTTGAGAATATCTACCGCGGCATTCGCGGTATGTGGCTTGCCAACAATCGAAAACGCATTGTGTCTGTGATTAATTTCCACACCTAAGCGGCGTTCTAATTGTTTGATATTGTCGTCAAACGGGCCACAAAGATTGGCAAGTCGGGTGTTATCGGCTGGCTCTAAAGTAAGATCAAGAGTGATAATTTTAGACAAGGTTATCCTCGCTTTAGGCGCCGGCTTCCCGGCGCCCTTGAATCGATGAACTCCTTAAGGAGTATATACACCAACGCCAAGCTCGTTTTCATTACGTGTTTTCGCCATGATTTCGGTTGGCGAGACGGCGACACGCAGGTCCATATCTTTTTCAGTACGAACCAGCTCACCGCGGAGCGAGTTTGGCATCACTTCAGTAATTTTGACGTCAACAAATTGGCCAATCAAATCGACAGAGCCTTCAAAGTTAACGACACGGTTGTTTTCGGTACGGCCGCGTAGCTCCATCAGATTCTTACGAGATGGGCCTTCAACCAGAATACGTTGCTCCGTGTTGAGCATCAGTCGTGAGTAACGCATCGCTTGGCTGTTAATTTGTTGCTGCAGGCGGTACAGACGTTCTTTTTTCACTTGCTCTGGGGTGTCGTCAGGCATATCTGCGGCTGGCGTACCAGGGCGTGGTGAATACACAAAACTAAAGCTCATATCGAAGTCGATATCCGTGATCAGCTTCATGGTCGCTTCAAAGTCTTGGTCCGTTTCACCCGGGAAGCCGACGATAAAGTCAGAGCTGATGGTAATATCAGGGCGCGCTTGACGCAGCTTACGAATTTTTGACTTATACTCGATAGCGGTGTGCGGACGCTTCATCATAGTCAGAATTCGGTCTGAACCACTTTGCACTGGCAAGTGGAGGAAGCTCACCACTTCTGGCGTATCACGATACACCTCGATGATATCGTCAGTAAACTCAACCGGATGGCTGGTGGTGTAGCGAATACGGTCAATGCCATCAATCGCAGCCACATAACGCAGCAGCTCGGCAAAGGTACAAATCTCACCGTCGTGCATTTCACCACGATAGGCGTTTACGTTTTGCCCCAGCAGGTTCACTTCACGGACGCCTTGCTCGGCCAGTTGGGCAATCTCAAACAGGACATCGTCGAGCGGACGGCTCACTTCTTCACCGCGCGTATAAGGCACCACGCAGAAGGTACAGTACTTGGAGCAGCCTTCCATAATCGAAACGAAAGCGGTCGGTCCTTCTGCACGCGGCTCGGGAAGACGATCGAATTTCTCGATTTCCGGGAAGGTAATGTCCATTACGGGCGCATGATCTGAGCGTGATTGTTTGATCATCTCAGGAAGGCGGTGCAGCGTTTGCGGGCCAAAAATTACATCCACATAAGGTGCGCGCTCACGGATGTGGTCGCCTTCTTGTGTTGCTACACAGCCACCAACCCCGATCACCAAATCTGGATTCTTGTCTTTCAGTGTTTTCCAACGCCCGAGTTGGTGGAAAACCTTCTCTTGCGCTTTTTCACGGATAGAGCAGGTGTTTAGGAGGAGAACATCTGCTTCTTCTGGTTGCTCGGTCAGCTCGTAACCACCGGAAGCATTGAGCAGATCTGCCATTTTGGATGAGTCATACTCATTCATTTGGCAACCCCAGGTTTTAATCAGCAGTTTCTTAGCCATGTAACTTTACGCTCGTTTTTAATCTTATGGTCGACATTACCCCTCAAGCTGTGTGGTTTTTAACCAGTCAATCAGCTTGGCAAGCCGCGTATTGTACTGCTTTCCAATAACGCTGACCAGATCACAGGGCCGATGAAATGATCCTCAGAACCTTCAATCTTGGTAAGGCATTGACAAAGGACACAACCTGACTCGCATTTATGGTGGTTACTGCCAAGAACATTGATGCAATTTGAGCTGATTTAGGTCGAATTCTCGTTAACCTTCAGTAGAATGCCCTCATTGCTAGTAAAAAGAGATAGTCATGAACCCATTTGAAATCATTATTGTTGGCGGTGGCATGGTGGGTGCGGCCGCTGCGTTGGGACTAGCGCGTCAGGGGCGTCAGGTTGCGTTGGTTGAGCGCCAAGTTCCCCAGTCATTTTCGCCCTCACAGCCAATGGATCTTCGTGTTTCGGCTATCTCTCATGCGTCGGTGGCGCTACTGTCCGATTTAGGGGCATGGGCGGACATTGAAGCCATGCGTGTGTGTCCATATCGCCGCCTTGAAACATGGGAAGCGGAAGACAGCCGTGTCTGCTTTAGCGCAGAGCAACTCGACTTACCCCAACTGGGATATATGGTCGAAAATCGTTTGATTCAACTCGGACTCTGGCAGCAATTCTCACGCTATGACAACTTGCACGTTTTCTCGCCCGCATCGATTACATCAATGCATCAAAAGGGGCAGCAACACTATGTTGAGTTAGACAACGGCGACACACTGACAGCGCCGTGGTTGATTGGTGCGGATGGCGCAAACTCCCGAGTGCGAGACTACGCTAAGATTGGCATCACCAGCTGGGACTATCGCCAACATTGCATGCTGATTAATGTCGAAACCGCGTCGCCGCAGCAAGATATCACATGGCAACAATTCTTCCCTTCCGGGCCGCGCTCCTTCTTGCCGCTTTGCGGCCAGCAAGCTTCCCTAGTGTGGTACGACAGCCCTCAACGTATTCAGCAATTGTGTCAGTTAGATGCGGCGCAGTTAAAAGCGGAGATTGTGGCGAATTTCCCCGCCGAAGTTGGAGAGGTGACGCCTGTTAACTGGGGCGCATTCCCGCTGACGCGACGCCATGCGCAGCAGTACCATCGTCATGGTGTTGTGGTGATTGGTGATGCGGCCCACACCATTAACCCACTCGCAGGGCAAGGGGTGAACTTAGGCTTTAAAGATGTAGCGGCCCTGCTGGATGCCTGTGCCGATGCAGACGAACACTGGCAGGATGATGCGACATTAGTAGCTTATGAGAAAGCACGCCGCACCGATAACATGATGATGCAAACCGGCATGGATGTGTTTTACGCCGCGTTTAGCAATCGAATCACGCCTTTAAAACTGGCGCGTAATGCGGTGTTCAAACTGGCCGAACACAGTGGCCCAGTGAAAAAACATGTATTGAAGTATGCGTTAGGGCTTTAATCTTCGCGACAAGAGCAAGGACGCGATATGGTGAACTACCAGACGATTATTTTTGATATTGGCAATGTGATGGTGCGTTGGCCACCGGAAGAAATCATCCGTCTAACCTTAGGGGACGTGGCGGATGCCCACGCGTATGCCAATCAAATCTTCCCCAGTGATACTTGGCAAGCGCTGAATCGTGGTACGCTCACCGAAGCGCAAGCCAAGCAACGTTTTGCCAAAGAAACGTCGCTAAGCCCTGCGCAGCTTGAGGCACTGTTTTATTACATTAAACAGACTCAAATTTGTCTTTACGGTAGTGTCGAGTTACTTCACTCGGCCAAACAGGCTGGATACGGTGTTTATGCGTTAACCGATAATGTGCGCGAAATTGTGGCGTTCTTAAAACAGCGCTATGCGTTTTGGTCGCTGTTCGATGGTGCCGTCGTGTCAGCCGAAGTAGGGCACTTAAAACCCGAGCCTGCTATTTATCAACGCTTTTTAGATGACTACCATCTCGACCCAGCTTCTTGTGTGTTTTTGGATGACAGGATCGCGAACGTAGAAGGTGCGAAAGCGCTAGGCATGGCGGGCATCCCCTTTACCGATGCACAGCAATGCCGCGCAGAACTCGCCAAGCTAGGAATCGTGGTGTAGCGGATGAGCCGAAGACAACGCCTAAACGCAAAAAAGCCCACATGATGTGGGCTTTTTTATATGGCTGGGGTACCAGGATTCGAACCTGGGAATGACGGGATCAAAACCCGTTGCCTTACCGCTTGGCGATACCCCAGTAGGCGTTGCCTAACTTGGTGCGGAGAGAGGGACTTGAACCCTCACGTCCTTTCGGACACTAGCACCTGAAGCTAGCGCGTCTACCAATTCCGCCACCTCCGCAAAAGGTGGATAACCCGGTAACAAAAACGCAGACCGAATTATAAAAATAATGGTGGCTACGACGGGATTCGAACCTGTGACCCCATCATTATGAGTGATGTGCTCTAACCAACTGAGCTACGTAGCCACTCCGTCAGGCGTAGTGCCTTAAGACGCTGCGAATTATGCGGATCTGGGCGAAAGTCGTCAAGGTCTGGTTATTGTTTTTTTTGCGATTTTGCATTCATTGGCTGCAATAATCGCCATTTTGGACAATTTAGCGGCAAAGCTTACCGAGGAAGTGGCGGAGGATGTTGAATAGTGGGAATAAAAAAACCAGCCCGGAGGCTGGTTTTATCTGATAAGGGTGGGGTCTCGACAACTCACCCAAGAGGCATGACGCGCTTATACGTTAAAGCGGAAATGGATCACATCGCCATCTTTAACGATGTAGTCTTTGCCTTCTAGGCGCCATTTACCGGCTTCTTTCGCGCCGCTTTCGCCATTGTTCGCAATATAGTCGTCATAACCGACCACTTCAGCACGGATAAAGCCTTTTTCGAAGTCAGTGTGGATTTTACCCGCCGCTTGCGGTGCTGTGGCACCAATTGGCACGGTCCAAGCACGCACTTCTTTAACACCCGCCGTGAAATAGGTTTGCAGGGTAAGCAGTTCATAACCGGCGCGAATCACACGGTTAAGGCCTGGCTCTTCCAGCCCCATTTCTTCTAAGAATGCAGCCGCTTCTTCGGCGTCCAGCTCGGCAATTTCGCCTTCAATTTCCGCGCACACGGCGACCACGGTGGCACCTTCTTGGGCGGCAATTTCACGTACTTTGTCGAGGTAAGGGTTGTTTTCAAAGCCATCATCGTTGACGTTGGCAATGTACATAGTGGGCTTAAGCGTCAAGAAGTTGAGGTATTGTACTGCCGCTTCTTCTTCTTTGCTTAGCTCGACAGAACGCAACATGTTGCCTTCTTCCAGCACAGGCAGCAGTTTTTCAAGCACAGTTAGCTCAAACTTAGCGTCTTTGTCGCCACCCTTTGCTTTTTTGGTGTTGCGCTGAATGGCGCGCTCACAGCTTTCAAGGTCGGCCAGTGCCAGCTCGGTGTTGATAACATCGATGTCATCCGCAGGGTCGACTTTACCGGCAACGTGAACAATGTTGTCGTTTTCAAAACAACGTACCACGTGGCCAATCGCATCGGTTTCGCGGATGTTGGCGAGGAACTTGTTTCCTAAACCTTCACCGCGTGATGCACCGGCTACCAGTCCCGCGATATCCACAAATTCCATGGTGGTTGGCAGCACTTTTTGGGGGTTAACAATCTTGGCTAACGCATCCAAGCGTAAGTCAGGCACAGGCACCACGCCCGTGTTTGGCTCGATGGTACAGAATGGAAAGTTAGCTGCGTCAATGCCAGCTTTGGTCAGTGCATTAAACAGAGTGGATTTACCTACGTTTGGTAGGCCCACGATGCCACATTTAAAACCCATGAGATGGTAACCCTTTAATCAAAAATTACTGTGCTTTGAAGGTATGCAGACGGTTTTGCGCTTTGGCAAGATCGTCTTTGAGCAAGATATCGAGGCTACGAACCGCCTCATCCGTGGCCTGTTCGATCAGGCTTTGCTCATTGGCGGGGGCTTTGGTGAGCACATATCCCGCTACCTTGTCTTTGTGACCCGGATGGCCAATACCAATCCGGAGTCGGTAGAACGATTTATCGTTAGCTAATTTACTGATGATGTCACGCAGGCCATTGTGTCCTCCGTGTCCACCACCTTGCTTAAACTTTGCCACACCCGGTGGCAAGTCTAGCTCGTCATGCGCCACCATGATGGCATCGACGGGAATATTGTAAAAATTAGCCAGTGCTTGAACGGCTTTACCGGACAAATTCATGTAAGTGGTTGGGATCAACAAACGTAGATCTTGACCGTGTACGGTAATGCGGCCGGTCAGGCCAAAAAACTTTTTTTCTTCTTTCAGCGGTGCATTGTGGATCCGCGCAAGTTCTTGCACGACCCAAGCGCCCGCGTTGTGGCGTGTTTGGGCATATTCTGGCCCCGGATTGGCCAATCCAACTAGTAAGCGGATCTGATTACTCACGATGTTTCTCGCTGTTTATCTACCCATCATAGCCGGTGAGCATTCTGCCCACCCCAAAAGGCGCCATATCCTACCATTGTTACGACTCAGCGGTCGAGTCAGCACTGAAAATAGACAGATAAAAAAACGCCCTGCACAGAGGCAGGGCGCTGTCACTAAGGATGCGTCTATTACGAATTAAACATCGCAGAGATGGATTCTTCGTTGCTGATACGGCGAATCGCTTCCGCCAGCATGCCAGACAGAGTTAGTTGTGAGACTCGGCCGGTTGCTTGGATTTCTGCGCTCAGCGGAATGGAATCGGTCACCACGATTTCATCGATGACAGATTCAGCAATGTTTTTCGGCGCGTCGCCAGAAAATACAGGGTGAGTCGCGTAAGCGAATACACGTTTCGCACCACGGTTTTTCAGCGCTTCAGCGGCTTTACACAGGGTGCCACCAGTATCGATCATATCATCAACAATGATGCAGTCACGGCCTTCTACGTCACCAATCAAGTGCATGACTTGAGACACGTTCGCACGTGGACGACGTTTATCGATGATGGCAATGTCGGTATCGTCGAGCAGTTTCGCGGTTGCACGCGCTCGAACCACGCCGCCGATGTCAGGGGAGACAACAACAGGATCTTCCAAGTTCTTCGCTAGCATGTCTTCAAGCAAAACAGGGGTGCCAAAGATGTTGTCGACAGGAACGTCGAAGAAGCCTTGGATTTGCTCTGCGTGGAGATCCACGGTGAGGACGCGGTCAACGCCAACGTTGGAGAGAAAATCTGCAATAACTTTTGCGGTGATAGGAACACGGGAGGAACGTACGCGGCGGTCTTGACGGGCATAACCAAAGTAAGGGATTACTGCGGTTATACGACCTGCCGATGCACGTCGGAACGCGTCTATCATCACGACCAATTCCATTAAGTTGTCATTGGTCGGTGCACAGGTAGATTGGAGGACGAACACGTCACTACCGCGCACGTTCTCGTTAATCTGAACACACACTTCGCCGTCAGAAAAACGGCCGACAGTGGCGTCACCCAGTGACATGTAAAGACGGTTTGCGATACGTTGGGCGAGAACGGGTGTCGCGTTACCAGCGAACAGCTTCATATCAGGCACGGTGGAAACCTCGGGTTGCATCCATTTAGTAGTCACTGACTCACAGTTTGCTGCTGTAGCGCATCAAGTAGGGGTGAACGGTTCAACCCACGTGCAACAAACCCTGTCAGCCAGTTAGGCATTATGTCGAGTGTGGCCTGGGCATCTTGTGCGGTGTCAAACTCGGCAAACACGCACGCGCCTGTCCCAGTCATCCTAGACGGCGCGTATTCTAGCAGCCACGAAACAGCCTTATCAACCTCGGGGAATTGTTTACGGGCTATCTTTTCGCAATCGTTTTCGTATTTTTGCCCCATTAGCTCAGAAACTGTGCGCTTTGGCGTGTTTCTTTGCAACTGAGGATGAGTGAAAATTGCAGCGGTCGAAATCGACACGTCCGGCTTGACCACTAAGTAAACTTTTTCTTCCGGTAACACCGGTGTAAATTTTTCACCCACGCCCTCAGCCAATGCTGCCTGACCATGAATAAAAATAGGCACATCGGCACCCAAACGCAATCCAAGAGCAGCCAATTCATCAGCGCTGACCTGGGTCTGCCATAAATGATTGAGCGCAACCAAGGTGGTGGCGGCATCGGATGACCCGCCCCCTAATCCGCCGCCCATGGGGAGCTGTTTGTCGATATCAATGTGCGCCCCGTAGGGACATCCTGTGTGGGCTTGCAGCGCCTTGGCGGCTTTGACAATCAAGTTATCGTCTTCTTTCACCCCTTCCATGGCAGGGCTGAGGCTGATCGTCCCGGTTTGGTTTGGCGTAATGGCAAGGGTATCGCCCACGTCCAAAAACTGGAACAAGGTTTGGAGTTCGTGGTAGCCGTCTTCACGACGGCCATTGATATACAAGAAGAGGTTCAGTTTGGCAGGCGCGGGCCAAAATGTGGTGTCATTCATCATCAAGCGTCCAATTGGAGATAACCAGCTTTACGGTTTGCTGGGGGCTTTTTAAGGTGATACGCGAAGGCAGCGCCGGCTGCGTGCTACCATCGTAACCGAGGTAATCAATGGTCCAGCCTTGGGCGTTGCTCAAACGGGCAAGGCGGTTGTCATCGCCGAGCTCAAATTGATCTCGCGATTGTGGCAAGCCAAGCAACCAAGCGGGCAGCGCGTCAATCGGTAACGACATGCCGCTAAGCCGCTCAATCAAGCGAGCCGCATCTGAGTCGGTATAAACTTGGCCTTGGTCATCCACCACGGTGGCAAGCTGCGGATCGATAGTAAGCGAGAGTAGGGTGGTCCCTAAAAAATTGGTCAGACGGAGCGTGGATTGTTCTGGCTGATGATGCCAATACAAATTCGCTGAAAACCGCTCTTGGGGTGAAATAAACGCGACCTTGCCTTTCGCCGTGTAGCTATCGATGGCCGTTAACGCCGACTGATGCGCTTGCCATTGGGTCGACGGTGGTGGAGCGGTGGCACAGCCCGAAAAAATAGCAATACAGGCGGCGATGACGCAGGCGCGTAGGGGAGCAAGCATGTGCTGAGTATCCTTTCTTTGACGTCAATAAAGCGGCATCAGGGCCGTGATGCGCTTACTTTGCCACAAGCTGTGCGGAGAAAGAAGACGCCTATCGTGCCTGTATCCGTGCATGCGGTACGGGTTTGGCGAGGAAGCCACCAATCTCGCGAGGCTTCACATTTCCACGCCAAGAGGATGATGCATATCAATGTTCGCTTTAATTCACGGGGGCCATCAAGTAAAATCCTCCGCTCCAATCCTTACTGGTGCTGTCGGTAACAACGCTTCATGAGCCTGTTAGTTCTCGGAATCAATCACAAAACGGCCCCCGTTGACTTGCGGGAGAAAGTCGCCTTTTCGCCGCAACAACTGGAACAAGCGTTGCAGCAACTGACCGACCACCCTCAAGTGCGAAGCTGTGTGATCGTCTCAACGTGTAACCGCACTGAGCTGTACGCCGACATGCGTCAGCCGGGGATCGGCGTGCTGGTGGATTGGTTGACCAATTTTCATCACCTAAGCAGTGATAGCCTGATGGCGAGTATTTACTATCACGAGGAACAAGCGGCGGTGAAACACCTGATGCGCGTAGCGTGTGGGTTGGACTCTTTGGTACTCGGTGAGCCACAAATTCTAGGCCAAGTGAAGCAGGCTTATGCCAGTTCCGGAAAAGCCAATCTGATTGCGGGCCCGTTGGAAAAGCTGTTTCAAAAAGTGTTCGCCGTTGCCAAGCGGGTGAGAACCGAAACGGACATCGGCGGCAATGCGGTCTCTGTTGCTTTTGCGGCTTGTACCTTGGCGCGTCAGATCTTTGAGTCGTTATCCGACGTCACCACCTTACTGGTCGGGGCGGGTGAGACGATAGAATTAGTGGCCAAGCACCTGCATGAACACAAGTGCAGCAACATTATCGTGGCCAATCGGACTCAATCTCGTGCGCAGTGTTTGGCAGACCAATTTAATGCGCAGGTGATTGGGCTTGAAGCGATCCCAGAGCACTTGGCGAAAGCAGATATCGTGATTAGCTCAACGGCCGCCCCTTTGCCGCTTATCGGTAAAGGCATGGTAGAAAAAGCACTGAAACAGCGCCGTCACCAGCCAATGTTGCTGATCGATATCGCCGTGCCAAGAGACATTGAAGAAGAAGTGGGCAACCTAGCCGACGCGTATCTGTATAGTGTCGATGATTTGCAATCTATCGTGGAACGCAATCGCGAACAGCGTAAAGTAGCCGCGATCCAAGCCGAAGCGATCGTGACGGAAGAAAGCGCCGATTTCATGCGTTGGCTACGCTCACGAGAGGCGGTTGATAGTATTAAGCAATTCCGCACTCAATCGGAGCAGATCAAACAAGCCGAGCTTGAACAAAGCATTCAGGCGTTGGCCAATGGCGCAGATGCCGAAAGCGTATTGCGCCAATTGAGCAATCGTCTAACAAATAAACTGATCCATACGCCGACACAGGCAATGCAGCAAGCAGCACAAAATGGTGAGCCAGAAAAACTGGCGGTGATGCGTGCCTGTCTTGGGCTGGACAGTGATAACTAACGAAGAGATTTATGAAAGCATCAATTTTAGCCAAGCTAGAATCACTGGCCGAGCGTTATGAAGAAGTTCAGCACCTGTTAGGTACGCCAGAGATCATTAACGATCAGAACAAGTTCCGTGCGCTGTCCAAAGAATACTCTCAGCTTGAAGAAGTGATTAAGTGTTTTGGTCAGTTCAAGCAAGCACAAGAAGACTTGGTAGCCGCAGAAGAAATGGCAAATGAGGACGACCCAGAGATGCGCGAAATGGCGCAAGAGGAAGTCGAACAGGCCAAGCAGAGCATTGCCGACTTGACCGACGAGCTGCAAATCTTGCTCCTCCCCAAAGACCCAAATGATGATCGCAACTGCTTCCTTGAGATCCGTGCCGGCGCGGGCGGTGATGAGGCCGCGATTTTTGCAGGCGACCTATACCGTATGTATAGCCGTTATGCCGAGCAACGTGGCTGGAAGATTGAAATCATCAGCGCGAGCGATGGTGAGCACGGCGGTTTTAAAGAAGTGATCGCGCGCGTGGCAGGCGAGGGCGCATATGGTGTGCTGAAATTTGAATCTGGCGGCCACCGTGTCCAGCGCGTGCCGGCGACAGAATCGCAAGGCCGCGTACATACCTCTGCGTGTACCGTTGCCATTTTGCCTGAAGTGCCAGAAGCAGAAATTCCAGAGATTAACCCTGCTGACTTGAAAGTGGACACCTTCCGTGCATCGGGGGCGGGTGGTCAGCACGTTAACACCACCGACTCAGCCATTCGTATTACCCACTTGCCAACCGGCACTGTGGTGGAGTGTCAGGACGAACGTTCGCAGCACAAAAACCGCGCCAAAGCGATGTCAGTACTGGCCGCTCGTTTGATTAAAGCGGAAGAAGAAAAGCGCGCTGCCGAAGAAGCCTCAACACGTCGTAACTTGTTAGGCTCAGGCGATCGCTCCGACCGTATCCGTACTTACAACTACCCACAAGGCCGAGTGTCTGATCACCGTATTAACTTAACCCTTTATCGTTTAGATGAAGTGATGCAAGGCGATTTGGATAGCTTGGTTGACCCTGTGATTCAAGAGCATCAGGCCGATCAACTCGCGGCGTTGTCAGAGCAACAGTAATTATGACTGCCACGATTAGCGCACTGTTAGCGGATAGTACCCATGAATTAAGCGCTGTCGGGCATGGCTCGGCGGCCATTGACGTGAAGGTACTGCTTTGTCACGTGCTCGATCAGCCCACCAGTTATTTGTATACCTGGCCTGACCGTAAACTGACCGCTGCTCAGCTTGCCCAGTTTCGTCAGCTGTTTGCGCGTCGTCTACAAGGCGAACCCGTGGCGTATATTCTTGGCTATCGCGACTTTTGGACGCTGCGCCTGTCGGTGTCGCCCGCGACCTTGATCCCACGCCCAGAGACTGAACTGTTAGTCGAGCAAGCACTGGCGGTGTTACCGGATAAGCCATGTCGGGTATTGGATTTAGGCACAGGCACGGGGGCGATTGCATTGGCGATTGCATCAGAGCGTGCCGATGCCACCGTGGTGGGCGTCGATGTGATGCCTGAAGCGGTATTATTAGCCAGCCGGAATGCACACGACAATCAAATCAATAATGCGCACTTTATTCAAAGTGATTGGTTTGATGCGCTCAGCGACATGCAGCCTTTTGATCTGATTGTCAGCAACCCGCCCTACATCGACGGTGCCGATCCGCATTTGCAGCAAGGCGACGTACGGTTTGAACCAGCGAGTGCGCTGGTGGCAGACGAGAGCGGGCTGGCAGATATTCGCCACATTGGCGCGACTGCGCGGACATATTTGGCCGCATCTGGTTGGCTAATGGTAGAGCATGGCTATGACCAAGGCGCAGCAGTGCGCGCGCTTTGGCAACGACAAGGATGGGGCAATATTGCAACCCAGCAGGATCTCGCTGGGCTCGATAGAGTCACTGTCGCTCAGAACGTATAATTCTAACTGACTGGAAGCAGGAACTTTTTATGATCTACATGGCACTAAAGCATACCCATTTATTGAGTATTGTCTTGAGCCTTTCGCTGTTCGTAATCCGCTTTTTCTGGGTGATGCGTGGCAGTGAGATGCTCAACAAAAAATGGGTCAAAGTGACACCCCATGTTGTCGATACCGTATTATTGACCACCGGAATTGGCCTGATTTTTGTAACAGGTTTTGTGCCATTTACGCCAAGCGGGGCGTGGATGACCGAAAAGCTGACTTGTGTGCTGGCTTACATTGCGCTCGGATTTGTCACCTTGCACTACAGCCGTGGCAAACTCTTTCGCACCTTTGCGTTCTTTGGCGCCTTGGGTTGGGCATACGCAGCAGCCAATTTAGCGTTAACGAAAGTACCACACCTAATGGGATAACAGGATGCCATTAACCGATCAACAACTGGATCAGCTCACACTGGCAGAGGGCGCCTTAACATTGAACCACGCGCTCGATCCGTCGATCGATGTTAATCACGTTCAGGCCTCACTGGAGCTGTTGGCGGACGAAGCCGAACATCTGCTGGGCTGCGAACCCGATATGGCTTTGCGCCTCGAGGGCTTGCGTCGCCTTTTCTATCATCAATGGCAATTTACGGGCGACTTCGAGCAATACTTTTCCTCGGAGAACGTCTTTATTCACCATGTACTGTCGCGCAAAAAAGGGATCCCAGTCTCGCTAGGTGCGATCTTTTTGTACCTGTGTGAGCGTCTCTCGCTACCCGTCAAACCGGTAGGCTTTCCAACTCAGCTGCTGTTGCGCATTGATGAGTTAGAAAACACCCCCGTATACCTCAATCCATTTGATGGTGAGCGTGTTAGCATGCGAACCCTGCGTGGTTGGCTGATAGGCAGTCAAGGGCCGTTTGCTGAGCTAGAGCCATCGCACCTTGAAGTGAGTGACCACCCATCGATCATTGGTCGTTGGTTGGCCGTCGCCAAAAGTGCGTTATTGCGCGAAGAAAAGTACGCGATGGCATTACGTTGTAGCGAACTCGCGCTAACCTTTAGCCCTGACGACCCATACGAGATTCGCGATCGCGGCTATATCTTTCAGCAACTCGATTGTGATCGGGTTGCGGCGACCGACTATGAGTACTTTATTGAGCAATGCCCGGATGATCCGGCGGCAGAGCTGTTAAAGATGCAAGTGAAAGTGCTCAACGAAGAACAACCGACTTTACATTAGCGCGCTACGTTTAGTGCGACCAAGGAACTGACCATGACGCAAAAAACCGTTCATATTGGCGATATGCCAGTGGCTAACGACCGTCCTTTTACGCTGTTTGCTGGCATGAATGTGCTGGAGTCTCGCGATTTAGCGATGCAAATCTGTGAGCACTACGTCAAGGTAACGGACAAACTGGGCATCCCTTATGTCTTTAAAGCCTCCTTTGATAAGGCGAACCGTTCATCCGTACACTCATACCGTGGACCGGGAATGGAAGAGGGCCTGAAGATCTTTGAAGAGCTGAAAAGCACCTTTGGCGTCAAAGTGATCACCGACATTCATGAGCAAGAGCAAGCGGCACCCGTAGCGGAAGTGGCGGACGTGATCCAACTGCCAGCGTTCTTGGCCCGTCAAACCGACTTGGTGGCAGCGATGGCCAAAACCGATGCGGTGATCAACGTTAAAAAACCCCAGTTTATGAGCCCAGGCCAAGTGGGGAATATCGTGGATAAATTCGCGGAGTGCGGCAACGAGAAAGTCATTTTGTGTGAGCGTGGCAGCTGCTACGGTTACGATAACTTGGTCGTAGATATGCTGGGCTTTGATGTGATGAAAAAGGCCTCTAACGGCAGCCCGATCATCTTTGATGTTACTCATGCCCTGCAATGTCGCGATCCGATGGGCGCTGCATCTGGTGGCCGTCGCCAACAAACGGTGGACTTAGCGCGTGCTGGATTAGGAACCAAGATTGCGGGCTTGTTCATTGAGGCGCATCCAGATCCAGACAACGCACGTTGTGATGGCCCTTCAGCACTACCGCTGGATAAACTCGAGCCTTTCCTTGCGCAAATGAAAGCGCTGGATGATGTGATTAAAAACTTTGCAGAGATTGATATTCGCTAATTGGCGAATGATCGACACCCAGAAAGCTGCCTATTGGCAGCTTTTTTTATTCGCGGCTTGCGGTCACGCCTTCACGGTGAGCGGTCGAATCGATACGTGTGGTTACGCTCAGGGCGGCTCACAGGCTTCACATGGGCTTAGCTCTGCGATGTGGGCAGCTGGCTTGATTAATACAATTAATGAATATTTTCGTTAAACTTATTCAGCGAGCTAATAA
>NZ_MUFK01000040.1:0-29880 GCF_001996085.1 Salinivibrio sp. PR5 | reverse complement strand
CTCTAAACAATGAGATAAAAAATCTTTTATTTTAAATCGGGTGTTGTTTAAAATGTCGCCTAATAATTCAAGCTCTTCACAACTTAAGAAGAAAATGTTTTCTAGTGGTATGATATCGTTACAGCTTTGAATCAGTCTCTTAGTGTTATCATCACCCAGTAACTCAACGAGGTGAGAACCTCTTGAAAAAAAATAACTATGATGTGTAACAATAACAGCAAACCTCCTTTCGTAAGAAGGTATGTTGTTTTCTTCTTTCTTTGATAGCTCTTTGCAGCACAGAGATGCCTGTTCTACCGCATGATAAAGTGTTTTTGATATTCTATTTTTCAACAGAGTTTTTGAGTCAGAAATAACGACATTTTTGTGAGGCTCTTGACCTTTGGCATCTATAAAGATAACAGTGTCATAATCATTTATTAGAAAATCAACGACTTTGTTGTTAGCGCCACATTTTTCTCTTATGCTCCCTTCTCTAATAAACTCTTCGCCTGCATCTTCTAAAAGGTCGGAAATATAGTCTTCAAAGTCTTTTGTGAAGGATGTTTTGAATTTATTAGGGTCCCTTTCCTTGAGGGTGTTGAATATAAAACTACTTATCCCGGATGAGACAAGAACAGGGTGTAATGGATACAGCTTACTGTCGTATATTAAAATAGGTTTTTGATTGAAAAAAGTTGGGCTGTAGCATTCGGAGGGAGAGTTGGTTTTTTTTGACTTGTTTTTTAAATGACAGGAAGCGCTTTCAAGTGTAAACCCTGTTGAGTTTATTATTCTAATGAGGCTATCTATACTTATGGAAGGGTGTAATTCTCTTATTATCTCTGAGGTGGGTATTGAGTTGCTTTTAACACTACCTTTCTTTTGGAATAACAATATTAGGAACAGACCTACAATGAGGAACTCTCTTATTTCTATTCCAGTTGATTCTAAAAAATCACTTTTGTAGTTATCAAAACGGTTACTTCTTTGTAGTATGTGGTAAGTACGTAACATGTCCTGTATGTGACGGTGTTCTTGCTTTTGGTATAAACCTTGTAAATGTATAAAAGGCCTCAGAGCTAATAATACGTCAGTGTATGATTCTTTTTTATTCTCTAAATCAAGAGCTTCATTTTGTAAGTCCCATACTTTCTGAAGTATCTTCTGTGCGTCTCTATTTGTCGCGTGGACCCCTTTGTCGTTAGGGTACTGTTCAAGAATCCACTCTAAACATAAACAGACACACCAAGGCTGTATGTTCTGTATTTCTTTTCCGTCGTAGCTGCTCCGCAAACGTATCAGCATGTTTTCGGCTAAAGACTCGGTAGTATAGCGAGAAATGGCTTTCTTTATCTTTCCGACCTTTCTTTCATACATAATATAATTCCAACGCCTAATTGAAGGAGACTCCAAGACAGATGTAAGAGTCTACCTTCCCATCCTTGTTGTTGTCTCTAAGATACAGTCAGTAGGGAAAAACTGTATTTTCTTTGCATAGTTACTCTTTAATACTTGGTCAGCTCGAAGTATATCGAACAGTTTATAATCAGTCGATCTTACTGGCTTCCATCATTCGACACATCTTCATTCATGCCTGTAAAACCTCGCTCAGTCTGTAGAGAAGCCATCATGGACTTTATCTGCATGTTTTCGATAGTTGACAGATAGCTTCTCTTACCATCGACCAAGAACTCTAGCTGATGGCTATCCTCCCAGTCCCGCGCATTGCTGCGTGGTGGAATGGTCGGTTTGATGCCTGTTCTTCTGAGCACTTGATGGCAGGCTTTTGTATCATAGGCACCATCAGCACTGACTTGGCCGATTTTAGCGGTACACCCATCAGACCAAATATTGAGTCGAGAAAACCTTGAAGGACGCGAAGAGGGAGCTTGAAAATACCTTTAGCAATCACCGCTGTTTTCAATGGCACCATCGGTAAACGTAAAGCCTCTGCCTCGTTTGCCATATGATGCTCTTTGCTGTGCAGAGGCGTCATCAACCTAGAAGGTAGTCGAACCACGGTTAATCAATACTTGATTGTATTGCGTCCAATTGCTGATTTTGTACTTGGCTTTGTTCATCATCTGAGACCTGTATTGAGGCGTTGATGATCTGAGCGCCGCTAGAGTGATAGGTTCAAGGGTTTAGGAAACAACACCGATACGTGTGGCACTCACACCTTGTTGCATGTCTTCGTTTAGGCGCGTTACTAAATAGTCAATCAGAGTGCGGAGCCGTTTGGGCATCAAGGTACGATTGGCATACACCAAGCTGATGGGTACCGTCGGCATTTGCCAGTCGCTAAGCAGTTGGACTAAACGACCTGACTCAAAGTGAGGACGACATAAGAACGTCGGCAATACCGCAATGCCGAGGCCATCAAGGCATGCCTGCAACGAGGCTGTAATGGTGTTGACCCGCAGCTGATAGGGGAGGTCGACACTAAAACTCTGCCCCTGCTTGTCATATAACTCCCACGCCAAGAGCTTCACCGCTTGGTTATACACTTTGACTTGGCGATGCGGTGAACGAAGATCGGCAGGGCTTTGCACCATGCCAGTTTCGGCTAAATACGCTGGGCTTGCCGCTACCACACGAGTTGAATTGGTGAGCAGGCGTGAAACGAGGTTTGAGTCTTTGCGTGTCCCGACTTGCGCGTAGAGGTCAATGCCTTCACCAATAATGTCGACTTCACGGTTACTCATCTCAAGGTGCACGCGAATATGCGGATGCAGCTTGATGAACTCGTTGATGTAAGGCCCCAATACCTGATGACCGAGCTCAACGGGCATCACCACATTTAAATCCCCTTGGATCAGTTCTTGGTGAGCGGTGATTTCAACTTCTGCCTGTTCCATGATGTCTTTCGCCAACAGGCACGATTGGTAAAAGCGCTCGCCCTCCGCGGTCAGCTTTAAACTGCGCGTGGAGCGCGTGATCAAACGCACACCTAGATTGCGCTCAAGGTCAGAGACTTTTCGACTGACCGTCGATTTTGTCATTCCCAGTGCCTCAGCCGCTTGCGTGAAACTGCCTAATTCCACCACTTTCACTAGGATGGCAAGCGCATTGAAGTCCAACATCCTTCCTCTGATTAGGTTAATTTGTGCAACAGTGTTTTTGATTATAGCGCGATTATTAATTAATACGATTGGTTTACAATTCGAAACACTTTGCTTGATATTGATTTAATTAACATTAGTGAGACCTCATGACAGCCTCAACCGCTTCGAAACGCGTTAAAGCGCCACTATTGGCGACCTTGATATTCCTTGTGATTGGTGTGCTTGGTGCCGGGTACTGGTGGATGGAAGGGCAGTATCATGTGTCGACCGATAACGCTTACCTAAAAGGGGATATTGTCACCATCAGTCCCAAAGTCTCTGGCTATATCGTTGCCCGATATGTTGACGACAACCAATTTGTAAAAGCCGGAACCTTATTGGCGGAAATTGACGATCGCGATTATCGTGCCGCGGTCTCCCAAGCTAAAGCAGCACTCGCCTCGGCAAGCGCGAATGTCGAGCATCTGCACGCACAGCAAACCTTACAGCACAGTAAGATCCGCCAAGCCGCGAGTCAGATGGCATCCGCGCAAGCTGAGTACGATCGCGCCAAGCAGCAAGTGGCCCGTACCCAGCGTTTAATCGCGCAGCATTATTCCTCTGAAGATGAATTGGATGCCCAACTTGCGCAGCAAAAAGTGCGACTCGCCCAGCTAGAACAAGCTAAAGCCGCGCATCATGCCGCCAGTGACCAATTGGCCGTGTTAGCCAGTGAGCTGAAACAAGCCCAAGCTGCGATTGATGACGCCACCGCTAAGCTGACTCAAGCGCAGCTTAACTTGGATGATACCCGCCTTTATGCGCCCGTTGATGGGGTGATTGGCAAACGGAGCTTACGCGTTGGCATGCTGGTTCAGCCGGGTATGCCGTTAGTCAGCTTGGTGCCTCAAGGGGAGGTGTGGGTTGAAGCGAATTTTAAAGAAACACAGCTCGCGCATATTCAGCCGGGGCAATCGGTGGATATTGAAGTGGACGCGTTTCCCGGACAAGCACTGCATGGTGTGGTCGATAGCTTCTCGCCAGCCACGGGCGCACAGTTTGCGCTGCTGCCCCCTGAAAATGCCACGGGGAACTTTACGAAAATTGTTCAGCGGGTGCCGATTAAAGTCCGGATCCCCGATCAGCCACTTAAAGCCAAGTTATTGCCTGGGCTATCTGTGATTGCAACGGTAGATACACGAGGCTGAAGATGACCGCGACTGCGTTAACCGCCGATGCCTACAGCGATCGGGTACCGCTCAAAAACTGGATTGCCCTCTTGGGTGGGTTGATTGGGGCCTTTATGGCCATTCTCGACATTCAAATCACCAATGCATCGCTAAAAGATATTCAAGGGGCGCTGTCGGCGACCTTGGACGAAAGCTCGTGGATCTCGACCTCCTATCTGGTGGCTGAGATGATTGCGATCCCGCTCAGTGGCTGGTTATCGCGGGCGCTGGGCGTACGGCGCTATCTGACATGGACCACCGCGGTGTTTACGCTGTCATCTTTTTTGTGCTCACTGTCATGGAACATGAGTGCGATGATCGTGTTTCGCGCCATGCAAGGATTTAGTGGCGGTGCGCTGATCCCACTGGCTTTCTCGCTGGTGGTGCAACTGCTACCTGCCAACAAACGGGCGATTGGTATGGCGATGTTCGGTGTCACGGCGACGTTTGCGCCTGCTATTGGACCGACCTTTGGTGGCTGGCTGACGGAAAATCTGTCGTGGCACTATATTTTCTACATTAATATTCCACCAGCAATGCTGGTGATAGCCATGATCCGCTACGGGCTTGAGGATACGCCGTTATCATTGTCATTGCTGAAAAAGGCCGATTGGGTCGGAATTGCCACTATGGCATTAGGGCTTGGCTGCTTAGAAGTGGTGCTTGAAGAGGGCAATCGTGAAGATTGGTTTGGCTCATCATTTATTCTCACGCTCAGTGCGATTTCCGTGGCGAACATCGTCTACTTTGTGATTAACGAACTGCAACACCCCCGTCCACTGGTGAACTTGCGGCTACTGAAAGACAAGCAATTTGCCTTATCCTGCTTTGCCTATTTAATTTTGGGTATGGCCTTACTTGGCTCGATTTACGTGTTGCCGCTGTATCTCACCCAAATCCAACACTACAACGCGATGCAAATTGGCCAAGTGCTGATGTGGATGGGGCTGCCACAGTTGTTACTCTTTCCGCTCGTGCCTAAGTTAATGCGCGTGTTTCGCCCAACTCACATGGTGACATTTGGCTTTGTAATGTTTGGGTTAAGTTGTTACGTCAATACACACATGACCGTCGACTTTGGTGGTCAGCAGCTGGTTTTATCCATGATCCTGCGTGCCATTGGTAGTCCATTTATTATGGTGCCTTTGTCGATAGTGGCACTGAAGCATATCCAGCGTGATGACACGCCAGATGCCTCCACACTCACCAATGTGATGCGTAATTTGGGCGGTGCGTTTAGCATTGCCATGATAGCGACCTTGCTAGATAACCAAACACGCTTGCACTTGGCGAACATCAAAGCCACTTTGTCCACAGTGAGCGAGCAAGGTTGGCAGCGTTTGCACCAACAAACAGATTGGTTTATCGCCACAGGCAGTGATGCCACCACTGCGTTGCATCAAGCACAAGCCAGCGTGTTGAGTGTGATGCAACGTGACGCCGCGATCATGGCGTACAACGATGCCTTTATTGTGATGACCGGCTTTTTAGCATTGGCAGCCGTAGTGATCCTCTCGCTCGAAGACTAACTCCCGCTCGATAGTCACCACGCAAAATGGGAGCGGTGTACTGCCGCTTACTTCGCTATCCTTCCTGATAAGTTCAAGTAGCTTGACCGACAAACGGTGTTGTCCGATGCATTCGGCTATTGTCGCTGTCTTTTCGTCTGCCACAGTGTCATTTGTTCAGGGTCGTCTTGCGGGCAAGATCAGCCTTGGTTGCGAAACACTGTCTAGCAGCGAGTACGAGCCGTTAAGATTTTTAGATGTTTAGACGTCTATTTGTTGACTGGATGGCTAGAGGGCTGTAATCTGGATCACAGTTTTATAAGAGGTATTACAAAAACTGCCATGACAACATCTGCAAACACAACGCCGCAGCCTTCTGCCCTTGCACTGCTGCCCCTATTATTATTCTTAACCCTTTTTATTGGTGCAGGCGTTTACTTTACCTTAGAAGGCGCGGACTACGCCTTCTATCAATTGCCTGCACATGTCGCCATTTTACCGGCGGTGATGGTGGCACTTGCTCTCAGCCGTGAGCGACTGAATACCGCGATTGAACAGCTTATCCGTGGCATGGGCCATGGTGATATTATCGCCATGTGTATGATTTACCTGCTGGCGGGTGCCTTCTCATCAGTGGCTGACGCCACGGGTGGCGTGCAGGCGACGGTCAACCTGGGGCTGACCTTGATCCCAGAAAGCCTGATTCTGCCGGGACTGTTTGTGATTGCGGCCTTTATCTCCACGGCAATGGGTACGTCAATGGGCACCATTGCCGCACTGGCTCCCTTTGCATTGAACATGGCGACCGCGACCGGTCAGTCACCGGCAGTGATGGCGGGGGTGCTGCTCAGCGGTGCGATGTTCGGTGACAACCTGTCGTTTATTTCCGATACCACGATCGCGGCAACACGTTCACAAGGCTGTAGCATGCGCGACAAGTTTAAAGAGAACGTCGGGATAGCCATTCCTGCCGCCATTGCTGCCATTATCTTATTTGTGTTCAACAACCAAAGTGCGCCGGTGGACGCGCCTGAAAGCATTAACTATCTCGCGGTTGTGCCGTACCTTTCTATCATCGTCTTGGCGCTCGCAGGGCTGAATGTGTTTGTGGTGCTGACTGCGGGGATTTTGCTGGCGATGGGCGTCGGGCTAATGAGCACGCCAGATTTTACCTTGATGAGCTTTAGCCAGCATGTCAAAGACGGCTTTGCCAGCATGCAAGAGATCTTCATCTTGTCTTTGATGATTGGCGGTATTGCAGAGCTGATGCGCTGCCAAGGTGGATTAAGCTTTTTAACCAACACGGTCAATAAAGTGATTGCCCGTTTCCAAAAAAACCAAGGCAACCACCACTCACGGGCCAGTGAGTTTGGAATTGCCTTGTTGGTGTCATTCGCCAACGTGTGTACCGCCAACAACACGGTTGCTATCGTAGTGTCAGGGCAAGTGGCGAAGAACATTGCTAGCGAACATGAGGTGCCAGCGAAACGCAGTGCCAGCCTGCTCGATATTTTCTCGTGTGTGGTACAGGGTATGATCCCCTATGGCGCGCAAATCCTGCTGCTGGGTGCCAGCTTTGGCCTCTCGCCACTGGTGATTGTAAGCCATTCGTACTACTGCTTCTTCCTTGCCATTTCTGCACTGGTTGCCATTGCCAGCCGACACTGGTTTAACGCCCGTCAGCAGTAATGACCTGATAACGCACTATTAAAATGGTTCACCTCATAAAGCCTTTGCCTAACGCAAAGGCTTTTTTGTTGGCCCAAGCGAATTCGCAAGCAAAGGATGCGCCGATTTTGCTATTGATTAGAGTTTAGGCTCTATAACTTATGACTCGATCACCAAAGTGACGGTTTTTGCCCAACTGACGGTGATCATCGCAACAAAATAATGAAATAGACCAGCGGGATAGCATGAATTCTTTTAGACTAGTCGGCGTTTTATAATCGTCGACAGTCGTCGATGGTGGCTTATCCATCGCTAATAAGGTCTTAGATCATGAAGGAACGTCTTTCTTTGAAGGCAGCGGTCAGTGCTGCGTTAATTGCGTCATTGGCAGGGTGCGCCAATACAGGCTCAGAAACACCAGAACACGGTTGGGCGCCAGATACCACTTATAAGTTAACCATTCTTCATACCAACGATCACCACGGTCGTTTCTGGCACAACCGCTACGGCGAATACGGCATGGCTGCGCGCAAAACGCTGATTGATGAGTTGCGTGCCGAAGCAAAAGCAGAAGGCAGCGAGGTGCTATTGCTCTCAGGCGGTGATATCAACACCGGTGTGCCTGAGTCTGACTTGCTACAAGCGGAACCTGATTTTAAAGGCATGACGCAAATTGGTTACGATGCGATGGCGATCGGTAACCACGAGTTTGATAACCCACTGAGCGTGCTTGAAAAGCAAATGCAATGGGCCGACTTCCCAATGCTGTCAGCCAACATCTATGATAAAGAGACAGGCGAGCGCAAATTCCAAGCTTATCAAATGTTTGAGCGCAACGGCCTTAAAGTTGCTGTGATTGGCTTAACCACGGAAGATACCGCCAAAATCGGTAACCCAGAGTATATCGGTTCATTGGAATTCCGTGATCCAAAAGCGGAAGCGAAGAAACTGATCGCAGAGCTGAAAGAAACCGAGCACCCAGATATCATCATTGCCGCGACACACATGGGCCACTATGCCGATGGTAAAAGTGGTGTGAACGCACCGGGTGATGTGGCGCTCGCGCGTTATATTGACGAAGGTGATTTGGATCTGATCATCGGTGGACACTCGCAAGAGCCGGTGTGCATGGAAGGTCCAAACATGTACAACAAAAACTTCCAGCCGGGTGATGCATGTACGCCAGACCAGCAAAACGGTGCGTGGATCATGCAAGCGCACGAGTGGGGCAAATATGTCGGTAAGGCGGAGTTTGAATTCCAAAACGGCGATTTGAATCTCGTTAGCTATGATCTGATCCCTGTGAACCTGAAGAAAAAAATCGAGGTGAACGGTGAGAAGAAACGTGTCTTCATCCAAGATGAAATCGCGAAAGATCAAGCGCTGTATGACTTCTTGAAGCCATACCAAGACAAAGGCCAAGAAAAACTCAACGTCAAAATTGCTAAGAGCAATGGCAAGCTTGAAGGTGATCGTGATGTAGTGCGTTTCCAACAAACCAACCTTGGTCGCCTGATCGCCATGTCACACATGGAGCGCGCGAAAGCAGACTTTGCGGTGATGAACTCCGGCGGCGTACGTGATTCGATTCCTGCTGGCGACATCACTTACAAAGACGTATTGAAAGTACAGCCATTTGGCAACATGGTGACGTACACCGATATGAGCGGTAAAGAAGTGCTGGACTACCTGAATGTTGTCGGCACTAAGCCGGTTGATTCTGGTGCGTATGTGCAGTTTGCCGGTATCTCGATGGTGGTTGAAAACGGTAAAGTTCACGATGTGAAAATCGGTGGTGAGCCATTAGATATGGACAAAACTTACCGCTTCACTGTGCCAAGCTTTAACGCAGCGGGTGGTGACGGTTATCCAAAACTGACCAACCATCCAGGTAACGTAAACACAGGTTTCGTGGATGCTGAAGTGCTGAAAGACTATCTAGAAGCGCACAGCCCAATTGATGTGAACGACTACGCACCGAAGGGCGAAATTGTTTACAAGTAAATCTGACTAAGATTGCCATGATGACAAAGCGGTACCGATGCGGTGCCGCTTTTTTTATGCAATGATAGTGCGATGTGTTTTAGCTGTAGAGAAGCATGATGACACCAGCGATTAAATTAGCTGAAAAACATGGGATTAAGTTTAACGTTCATCAATATGAACACGACCCTAACAACCAACACTTTGGCGAAGAAGCGGTGCAAGCACTTGGGCAAGATCCTGCGCGGGTATTTAAAACGCTGTTGTTTTGCATTAATGGTGACAGTAAACAACTGGCGGTCGCAGTGGTACCGGTGAAAGGCTCGCTCAATCTGAAAGCGGCAGCCAAAGCTGTAGGTGGTAAAAAGGCGGTGATGGCGGAGCCGGCGAATGCCCAACGGGTGACAGGCTATTTGGTTGGCGGGATCAGCCCTCTGGGGCAGAAGAAACGCTTGCCAACATTACTTGATGCATCTGCACAACAGTTTGAGACGATCTGTGTCAGCGCCGGTCGTCGTGGATTAGAAATAGAACTATCGCCGGCGGATTTGTTGGCGTTAACCGCAGGCAAATACGCGGCGATCGGCGAATAACCATAAGGATAATCCAGTATGACATTCACCATTTGGGCCTCATTGGCGCTTGTGTGTATGCTCGGCGCGATGTCGCCCGGGCCGAGTTTAGTGGTGATGGCGAAACATAGCCTCGCCAACAGTCGCTTACACGGTATTGTTGCGTCTTGGGCGCATGCGCTTGGCGTCGGTTTGTATGCGCTGATCACCATGTTGGGCTTAGCCGTGATCTTCAAACAATCGCCGTTACTCTTTACCGGGATTGCCTATACAGGGGCGGCTTACTTAGCATGGCTTGGCGTCAAATCTTTGTTGAGCCAAGGTGGCGTGGCGTCCAAACTTGAAGCGGGTAAACCGGCAAGCTTAGGTGAGGCGGCGCGGGATGGTGCGATGATCTCGATGCTTAATCCCAAACTGGCGCTCTTTTTCATTGCCTTATTTAGTCAGTTTGTCGCCATTGGTACCGATTTCTTCAGTCGCAGTGTGATTGTTTTAACACCGCTATTGATTGACGGCTTATGGTATACGCTGATCGCGTTTCTGCTCTCCAGCGCCAGTGTGGTCGATAAGCTACGCCAGCATGCCGTGTGGGTGGATAAGCTCTCAGGCGTGGTGTTAATCGCGCTATCGGTTCGGGTGGTAGTGACGCTTTAAACCGCATAACGGCCGAAACATAAGTACAAAAAAGACTGGTGGCTCACCAGTCTTTTTTCTTTGGCGCAAGACAGCGCCGTATCGTGTTGGGCTCATTCGCTAAGCGCGGCGGCTCAAATGGCGCTCGCGCGTTTCCAATTTTTTCTCTTGGCTTTTTTTCAGCATCACGTAAAGCGCCCCTGAGCCACCTTGATGGCGCAGCGCCGAGTGATAACAAAGGACATCTGAAATTTGCTGTAACCACTGGCACACATAGCTTTTCATCATGGCCGGCGGGTTACTGCGCTCTCCTTTACCATGCACAATCAACACGGTACGAATATCCATACGCTGACATTGTTTTAAAAAGCGTAAAATTTCATCGCGCGCTTTTTCCAACGACATCTTATGCAGGTCGAGCCTTGCGTGAATGTCATACTTCCCTAAACGCAGTTTACGGAACACGCCCTCTTGCACACCCGCGCGCTTGTAGGCCATGACTTCGTCCGGTTTCACCATGGTGGCGTAATCCAACGACAAATACTCAGGGTCGCTGTCGGCCAGCTTTTGCGCCGCTTGCTGTCGTGCCAGCTGTGCTTCAGTTGGCTGGTGAGATGCCGGTTGGGTCTCTACTTTGTCCTGCTCAATGGGGTCAACGTCAGACATCATCTCGCGGAACAAATCAAACTCATTTTTATCACTCATCGCTCTTATGCCATGTGTGGTTTGATACGATTTGGGGACAGTATAAACGAAATTAAAAAAAGAAACCCAGAGCCACATTCTGTGACCAACCATGTGACCCTGGACTAAGCAAGAATGCTTAAAGTTAGGTAGGCAATAAAAAACAGGTTACTGAGGTTTGGACGTCATCACTTTGTAGATGAAGTAACCACCAAAAAAGCTGATTAAGCCAAATGTACAGATGATGACAATCATGGATGACAAGCCGACTGCGTTGCCGAAAAGGAGATCAAGCCAAAAGTCCATAGTCTGTACCCTCGTGTCCGTTAATGTAGGGTCAGAATGCCAATAGGCAGTTGGTTGAATACTGATCAGGATCAAGTCAGGGTGGTGAACAAATAATAAACACATGTTAACGGGGGTTGGATCACAGTCTCTACGTAACTGACGTTTCTTTCACCGCTTAAGCGTGAACAAGAAAAAATTTATCGGACAGGGCTTGAGGTTTCGGTGGGCTTGAGTATTATAGGCCACCTCAGCGCGGGGATGCACTTGGTCGCATAGCCCTTCGCTTGACAAGATGAACGTCAATTCGTAAAACTTGTCATATGTCGGTGAATAGCGCAGTTTGGTAGCGCATCTGGTTTGGGACCAGAGGGTCGGGGGTTCGAATCCCTCTTCACCGACCACTATTCAGTTAGTGGAGAGCGTATTTGGTCGGGGTCCGGGAGCCCGGTCGCGCGGAAGGCCGCCCCATCGAAGCCCTCTTCACCGACCACTATTTAAAACTGAGTGATCCAAGGTTACTTGGTTGACGTAAAAAGCATTAACGGTGAATAGCGCAGTTTGGTAGCGCATCTGGTTTGGGACCAGAGGGTCGGGGGTTCGAATCCCTCTTCACCGACCAACGCAAAACCCCAGCCTTTTGGCTGGGGTTTTTTCGTTATATTGCAGGTGAGTGCTTAAGGATTAGGATAGTGCTGGAAAGCCTTAGTATGACCTGTTTCGTCAAATGCCATCACCGCATATGGCTGGTGACGATCGCCATATTCCATACCCGGCGAGCCGATCGGCATGCCGGCGACAGCGAGGCCTTCATAGCCTGTATGGGTGGCAAGGAGCTTTTTCACTTCTTGCGCGGGGACATGGCCCTCAATCACGTAGCCGTTGATGCGTGCAGTGTGACATGATTGCATGTCGGCAGGCACACCCATCTCTTGTTTGATGGCCGCCATATTGTTGTGCGGTTTAACCTCCAGCTCAAAGCCGGCTTGCTCCATGTGCTCAACCCAATCGTCGCAACAGCCACAGCTGGGCGATTTATACACCACACCGCTCGCGGCCATCGCTGAGGCACTCATCAGGCCTACGGTTGCTACCAGTAGTTGCAAACGCTTCATTATTGCTCCTTGTTACTTCTTGTCTGATTTTATTTTGAAAAAACGTAGTCGATTGGCGTTGGTTACCACAGTGATCGAAGACAATGCCATTGCGCCGCCGGCAATCACGGGGCTGAGTAACATGCCGGTAAAGGGATAAAGAATACCTGCCGCTACCGGGATCCCCAGCGTGTTGTAAACAAAGGCGCCAAATAGGTTTTGCTTCATATTGCGCACGGCGGCTTGAGATAAAGCAATCGCGTTGGCAAGCGCACCCAGGTGTTGATGCATTAACGTAATTTGCGCACTTTCAATCGCAATATCACTGCCGCCGCCCATCGCGACACCCACATCTGCCTGCGCAAGAGCGGGGGCGTCGTTAATGCCATCGCCCACCATTGCCACACGCTTACCTTGCTGTTGCAGCGCTTGAATTTGCTCGGACTTACCATCCGGAAGCACACCTGCAATCACATGATCAATGCCTAATTGGCGACCGATCGCATTGGCAGTATCGGGGTGATCGCCTGATAGCATGATGACTTCGAGCCCTTGTTGTTGCAGTCGCGCGACGGCATCAATCGCATCGTCCCGGATTGGATCGCTGATCCCGATAAGCGCCAGCACTGCCTGCTCATTGGCAAGATAAATGGCGGTCTCACCGCGTTGGGTCATGGCATCAATATCCTGTTGATGGGGGCGGGTATCCATGCCTTGCGCACGCATCCACGCTTGGTTGCCGATGTAGTAACGCTCACCGTCAATTTTGGCTTGGATCCCTTTACCGGATTCACTGTTAAAGTCGCTTGATTCGGGCAATGAGAGTGCTTGAGCTTTGGCGTAGTCCACAATCGCGCGTGCTAGGGGGTGCTCGGAATGTTGTTCCATGGACGCCGCGATAGCCATGAGGCGATCTTGTTCGCCATGAAGGGCATGAATATGCGTTACCTCAGGCTGGCCGCGTGTCAGCGTACCGGTTTTATCAAACACCAGAGTATCCAGCTTGGCGGCCGTTTGTAGTGCGTCCGCATCACGGATTAACACCCCGATTTCAGCCGCGCGTCCCACCGCAGCGGTGACCGATAGCGGTGTCGCCAGCCCAAGCGCACACGGGCAAGCAATAATTAACACCGTGGTCGCTGTCACTAGCATATAACTCACTGAAGGCTCAGGGCCGACAAGATACCAAATAGCAGCGGTAAGTAGCGCGATGCACACGACCACAGGCACAAACACAGAGGAGATACGATCCGCTAACTTGGCTAATTCTGGCTTGCTGCTTTGGGCTTCACGAACCAAATCGATGATCCGTGCCAGCATGGTATCGCTGCCCACGCCGGTGGCTTTAAAGGTTAAACCACCCTGTTGGTTTACGGTTCCGGCATGTAAGGTATCGCCCGCTTGCTTATGCACCGGCACCGGTTCACCAGTTAGCATGGATTCATCGATATAGCTGCTGCCATCAATCACTTCACCATCCACAGGGACTTTGGCACCCGGTTTCACGCGCAGAGTCATGCCTTTTTCCACATCACTTAATGGGCGCTCGGTTTCTTGGCCATTTTCAATCACTAGGGCAGTGGGCGGTTGCAAATCAAGCAGCTGGTCTAGCGCTTTGGAGGTATTGGCACGTGCGCGCGCTTCAATCGCATGCCCCAAGCTAATCAAACCAATGATCATTGCCGAGGCTTCAAAATACACATGGCGTGCTTGTTCAGGGAATAATGCCGGTGCCACGACGACGGCGGTTGAGTACAGCCACGCCGCCCCCGTGCCGAGCGCAACCAAGGTATCCATGGTGGCGCGTTTGTGCATCAACGCTTGCCACGCATTCGCGAAAAAGTGGCGACCACCGGTTGTAAGTAAGAGCAGGGTCAGCACGGCAATCACGCCCCACGCCCACTGATCTTGAGTCGATTGAATGGTCATACTGCCACCCAATACCCCCCAAGCCATCAGCGGTGCGCCAAGTCCTAACCCAGCCAGGGTGCTGCGTTTAAAGCTTTTCAACTCAGAGGCTTGTTGAGCCTGTTGGCGTTCTCGGCGGTCATTATCATCTTCCACCTTTTCGGCGCCATAGCCTGCGTTTTCTACTGCTTGAATAATCGACGCTGCTGTCGCATTGCCTTTAACAATGGCACTACGCTCAGCAAGGTTCACGCTAACATTGGCCACGCCATCCACACTGCTGATAGCAGTTTCAACACTTTTGACACAGCTTGCGCATGTCATGCCGGATAACACAAACTGCATGCGTGAGTGGCTGGATGAAGGCTCAGTGCGCGTCTTGGGTTCGGCCTGTTGCTCAACCTCGGCGGTTTCGGTTTGCGATTGATGTGGCTCGGTTGATGAGGGCGTTGCTTGGCTGGGATCGATGAGTGTGGCCCCAAAGCCCAACGCTACGATCGTTTCAATCAGCGTCTCGGCGCTGAGTGTCGTGCGTACGGTCGCCGCGTCTTTGCTGACTTGATAGTCAAAAACGGCATCGTTTTCATCGAGCGCACGCTCCACTTTCGCCACGCAGTGACCGCAGCTTAACCCCGACAATGCCAATTCATGCTGATAACCGACTTGATAGCCAAGGTTCTCAATGGTTTGGATGATGGAGTCCAAGCTCAAGCTGGTATGAATATCTGCATGGGTTTTAGTTACCGAGTGCGAAAACACAGTAGGCAGGGCATCCAATGCCGCTTCGACTTTGGCGACACAGCGCCCACAGTTTAGCCCACTTAATGCTAAAGCATGACGAAAGCCGGCTTGATATCCCAGTGCCTCGATCGCATCGACGATCTGTTTAAGCGTCGCTTCAGGGTTATCTCCGAGCACTTCCAGCGAGATAGCTTGTGTATCCGCCTTTTCTATGCGGACGTTATCGACCGTTGCCACTGCTTGGGTCACTTTTTTCACACACCCGTTGCAGCTCAGCCCGTCGAGAGGCAAGGTGTAATAAGTCATGGTGGTATCTATGGTTGTCATTTCCGCTCCTTAATGATCACAACACGGCGCACGTGTTGGGGAAACGTCGCAACATCGAGTAAACTGAACCATAAACCTTATAGCTACTGGAAGGTCAAGGAGCGAGAATGAAAATTCAGCAAGTCGCCGAAAAAACCGGTTTAACCACCAAAACCATCCGCTTTTACGAGCAGAAAGGGCTGATCACGCCGCCACACCGCGCCGACAATGGGTATCGTGATTATCGCGCCCAGCACGTGAGTGAGTTGCAAATGATCCGTCGGGCGCGATTGGTGGGGTTTACCTTGGAAGAAAGTGCGGATTTGTTAGCGTTATCGCGCGATCCTTCTTTACGCAGTGCCGATGTGAAGGCACGCGCCGAGAGTAAATTGATGGAGATCGATGAAAAAATTGCCGAGCTGGCGGCGATGAAAACCACCCTTCAAGCGCTTACCCAAGCGTGTCCCGGTGATGGTGACGCGCAGTGCCCGATCATCGAAGCCCTGCGCGGAGACAGTGAGCTAGGCAGCATTGATTTTACCGATAGTCAGTGCTGCCAAGCGTCGGTGAAATAGCTGCCAAGCGTGAGTGACCAATTAGTACAGTAGCGAGTAAAGTTGACGGCGATAACGTGAGGCAATCTCGTTGCCCTGACCTAATGCGGCCAGAATATCCATCAAGGTTTTCTTCGCCTCTCCATCGGCGTGATTCATATCGCGACGGAGAATGTTCATCAGCAGCTCAAGTGCGTCTTCGCTACGATTGATTTGGTTAAGTTGCACCGCAAGTTCATAGGCAATATCTGCATTATCTGGGTTCTCAGCCAGTGCGTCTTGCAAGTTGCGGATCTCTGGCGCGTCAGCCGCTTGATTGTGCAATTCAATTTTCGCGATCAGCCCTTTGTAGGTCGCGTCTTGATCTTGCATCAACACCGTATCGAGCACGGCTTGCGCTGCATCAAACTGCTGGGTCTCGACCAGACATTCGGCCAGCGCCAGTTTAAAGTCTCCCTTCTCACCGTGGCTGCTTTCAAGGGGTTTTAGGATCACCAAGGCATCGGTGTAATTGCCTTCCGCCATCAATTGACGCGCTTGGTCAAACGCTTGGTCTTCTGGACTTGGCAGGTGCTTATTCAGCATTTCGCGCACCGTCTCTTCATTTTGCGGACCCGCAAGGCCATCCACCGGTTGACCATCTTTAAACAGAGCCAGCGTTGGCAGTGCGCGGACGCCAAACTGGGCGGCAATCAGCTGCTGCGCTTCACAGTCGATCGTGGCGAGCGTAAAGGTGCCGTGGCTATCGTGAGCCACCTGCTCGACAACCGTTTTCAGCTCAACGCTTTCGGGCATCATGTTTGCCCAAAAATACACCAGCACTGGCGTGCGTGAAGAAGACTCAAGAATTTGCTGAAAATTATGTTCGGTTAATTCAACGATATAGTTTGCGTGCATCATGGATCCCGACGAAGTGTGTTTGCAATAAGGGTGGGGGCAAATGCGTCGAAATTCAAGCAGCTGAGATACGAAAAAGCCACCCAAGGGTGGCCTATTTCGTCGGTCTGCAAGCGAGTCCATCAAAGATGACGAGTGCGGGTTACAACACGAGCACCACGCACAAAGCGACGCTCAAGCAGAGCCAGTTCAATTGATGCAAGGTCATCAGCCGGCTCCTGTTGTTTATTATTGTCGGTGTTATTGGCTTGGCAGCTTGGCTGCCAATGAAGGAAAGCGCGTCAGCAAGTGGCCGCTTCCACTCATGCAAGCTAGATTAATCGCGATCTATGACATTGATGTGACAATTGCGACATAAAACACGTTTTTTTTGCGATCATCTTCCCATTGCATTAACTGCCTTTGAGCAAGACACGATCGAGCCAACGGCTGGGAAGGAGCCGTTTGAGGATTGCCATCCACACCGTCGGTTGAGTGACGCGATAACGCACCTTGGGGCGAGGCGAGAACAGTGCATGCGTCAGTGGTGCAACGAGCGCGTCGGCGGGCAGAGTATATTTGTTGCCGCCTTCGTCTGCCGCAAGGCGATCAAGTTGGGCTTGGTAGGCCTGGTGATGGCGGCTTTTATTAGGGTCTACCCAATGTTTAAAGGCGCTGAGTGCATTGGAACGAAACGCGGTTTCAATCGGGCCGGGCTCAATCAAGCTTACCTTGATCGGCGTGTCGCTAAGCTCTAAGCGCAAGGTATCAGTCCAGCCTTCGAGGGCAAATTTGCTGGCGTTATACGCGCCACGGTATTTCAATGCCACAATACCCAGCACCGAGCTATTTTGCACTATGCGTCCCTCGCCATAATTGAGCAGCATCGGCAACAAGGCTTGGGTTAAATGGTGCCAGCCAAACACATTGGTCTCAAACTGAGCGCGTAAGGCATCGGTGGGCAAATCCTCCAGCGCGCCCGGTTGGCCGTAAGCGCCGTTATTAAACAGTGCAAAGAGTTTGCCGCCTGTCATTTGCTCGACGGTGTCGACCGCTTGGTTGATGCTAGTCGTGTCTGACACATCCAACTGAATACAGGTTAAGCCTTCTTGCTGTAAACGGCTGACATCGTCAGGCTTTCGGCAACTAGCGATCACCGTGTGTCCTTGCTCATGCAAAGCTTTGGCGCAGGCATAGCCGATGCCGGTGGAGCAGCCGGTGATTAAAATGGCGTTGTTTAATGGCGAAGCCGTTTCCATGACATCCTCACTCATGATTGTGGCGCGTCAGACAAATACGGTGCGAGTTTTTCCGCCATAAAATCGGCAATCCAAGGTTGTGCTTCCGGCATCGGGTGAATGCCATCATCACGCATCCATTCAGGCTTCTGGATCACAGTCTCCATAAAAAAGGGCAGCAAGGGGGTTTGTGTTTGCTCTGCCAGTGTAGGATAAATATCAGCAAATCCTTGTGCATAGCGCTGGCCATAATTTGGCGGAATTTGGATTTGTACCAATAAAGGCGTGGCATCGGCCGCGCGAGTTTGGGTGATCAATTGCTCAAGGTTGTCTCGTATACGATTAAATGGCCAACCGCGTAGGCCATCGTTGCCGCCGAGTTCAATCAGCACCCATTCGGGCTGGTGGCGTTCTAATAATTGCGGCAGACGCTGCAGGCCATTGGCGGTGGTGTCGCCGGAAATGCTGGCGTTGATCACCTCAACCTCGACATCATGGTCGTTGAGCGCGCGCGGCAGCTTAGCAGGCCAGGCTTGTTCAGCCGCCATTTGATAGCCAGCGCTTAAGCTGTCACCAAGGACAAGGAGCGTTTGTGCACTGGCACTGCTCACCCACAAAAAACACAACAAAGTAAGGATGCGTAACATGGCCTCTCCTGTTATTCGAGCCGAAAAAATTGCAAAACATGTCGTTACACGCGAACAGCCACTTACCATTCTGCAGGATGTCTCGCTACAAATCGAGGCAGGCGAGTCGATTGCATTAATGGGCGTGTCCGGCGCAGGAAAATCCACCTTAATGAGCTTGCTTGCAGGATTAGATACGCCCAGTGAAGGCGAGGTCGATCTGCTCGGCCACAAGCTTTCCACTTTGGATGAAGATGCGCGTGCGGCGCTTCGGGCCGAATCGGTGGGGTTTGTGTTCCAAAGCTTTTTGCTGGTGCCGTCGCTGAACGCGCTTGAGAACGTGATGCTGCCGCTCACCATTCGCGGGGACGAAGAAGACGAAACCCGCGCCAAGCAACTGCTGGCCTCGGTGGGCCTTCAAGGACGCGAAAGCCATTTGCCGTCGCAACTCTCTGGCGGGGAGCAACAACGGGTGGCCTTGGCGCGTGCCTTTATTATCCGCCCACAGGTGCTGTTTGCCGATGAGCCGACTGGCAATCTCGATCAAAAAACCGCGGCGACCATCATCGATTTATTGTTTGAGCTGAACGAAAAGCATGGCACCACCTTGGTGTTGGTTACCCACGATCCGGCACTGGCAAAGCGTTGTCAGCGTACCTTGATGATGGATAGCGGCAAACTACAGGAGCGAGTGAATGGCGAGTAACAACGGACTACTCAATCGCTGGGCGTGGCGCGAGCTGTTACACGGGCAAATTTGGCCAGTGGCGGTGGCGTTGGCACTGATCATCACCTGTGTGTTTGCATTGTCGGCATTGGCCGACCGCATTGAAAACGTGCTCACCCAGCAAGGGCGCAACCTGATTGCCGCCGATACCGTGCTGCGTACTCGTCAGCCGCTTAACACCGAGCAAATTGATGCGTTTAAACAAGCTGGCGCTACGGTATCTGCCCAAACCCGCTTTGGCACCATGGCGTTTAGCGAGCAAAAAATGCAGCTTGTGAGCGTGAAAGCGGTGGACAGCCTTTACCCGCTGCGCGGCGATTTGGTGCTGGAGCAAAACGGCCAAGCCATTGGTGGTGACCGACGTATTCAACCCGGTGAGCTATGGCTGTCTGAGCGGGTGTTTAGCTTGCTGGATGTGAAAGCGGGCGACACTGTCTCGATTGGTAACCTCGATTTAACGGTGAGCGGCACCTTAGCCGCGGAGCCGGAACTCTCTTTTAACCCCTTTAGCCAAATGCCTGCGGTGATGATGCACCGTGCCGATGTGCCGGCTGCGGGCGTAGTGCGTGAAGGCAGTCGGGTGCGTTATCGCTACTTTTTAACCGGTGACGAGCCCAGCCTAAGCGCGGCTAAAGCCAGCTACACGCTGCAAGATGGTGAGCGCTGGGTGGATGAAAACACCTCCGATCGCACCGGTGATATGCTGGACCGTAGCCGTCAGTACTTGTCATTAACCGTGGTGCTGGTGATTGTGATGGCCGCGGCGACGTTAACCCTAACTTGTCAGCACTATGCTAAAAGCCGTGCGGATTTGGTGGCGATGCTAAAAAGCCTCGGCGCTAGCCAGCAATGGGTGCGGCGCTGGTTGGCTCGGCAGTTAACCTTATTGTTTGTCCTTGCTACCGCCGTGGGCTTGGCTGCGGGGTACACGCTTGAAGTGTTATTGCGCTTGCCGCTGACCGATGTGCTGCCTTCGCCATTGCCGAGCTATGGCTGGGTGCCTTGG
Organism: Salinivibrio sp. PR5; assembly: GCF_001996085.1. Taxonomy (NCBI): domain Bacteria; kingdom Pseudomonadati; phylum Pseudomonadota; class Gammaproteobacteria; order Vibrionales; family Vibrionaceae; genus Salinivibrio; species Salinivibrio sp. PR5. Next base: position 9,216 of record NZ_MUFK01000040.1, on the reverse strand, counting down.
GTGCTTGCGCCCGGTGTCGCGCTGTTGGTGGCGCTGCCTGCCTTGGGTGTGCCGCTGCTTAAACTGCTGGATGCGCCCGCGTTGGCGGCGGTGCAATCGCAGGCTGCCAGCGGACGTCGCCGTCGTGGCACTGCGGCTGTTTTGATTGCGATACCGATAGGAGCGCTTGCACTGTGGGCGTTTGACAACACCTTGCTTTGGACGGTGCTGGGGGCGATGGCAGTGATGATCGTCTTGCTGGCGCTGGCAGGGTTAGGCCTGCTCCGGTTGGTAAAATCACGAGTGCGTGCACCGTCGGTCAAGCTAGCCTTAAGCCGAATTACCCGCAACAAACTGGCTAGCAGCGTGCAGTTAGGGGCGCTGGCGATCTCCTTTATGCTCTTGGCGATTATCTGGCTGCTGCGCACCGATTTGCTCGCTGATTGGGGACGGATGCTGCCGCCCGATGCGCCCAATGTGTTTGCGCTGAATATTGCCCCGAGTGAGCAGCAAGGCTATGTGGGTGAACTCGATGACGCCAGCCTAATGCGCTCTGATGCCTACCCTATAGTGCGTGGCCGGCTGGTGGGCAAAAACGGTGAGCGTTACCAGATCCCAACCGACGAGGCCGAGCGCGATGAAGCGGATGAAGCACTACGTCGCGAGCTTAACTTTACCTGGCGTGACAGCTTGCCGTCGCACAACGAGGTGATTGCCGGAGACTGGCCAACCGAGAATGGCGTGTCGGTGGAAGCGGACATTGCCGAGCGCTTGGGGATTGAGATTGGCGACAGCCTGACCTTTAGCGTGACCGGCCAAGACTTTACTGCCACGGTGAACTCGATTCGTGAAGTCGAGTGGCGCAATATGCGGCCTAACTTCTACTTTATTTTCGACCGCGAGACGCTTGCCGATAAACCGGCTAACTGGCTGGTGAGCTTCAGGCTCGATGAATCGCAAACGCCGCTGCTCAATCGCTTGGCGCGGGAGTACCCGACCGTTACGCTGCTTGATTTGCGTACTATGAGCAGTCGCATTCAATCGATTTTGCGCCAAATTGGCTTGTCGCTTTCGGTGTTAGCGGGGCTGGCGGTGATCAGCGGCTTACTATTGCTGCTCACCTTACTGCGTATCAGCCTGAGCGAACGCCAGCAGGAGATAAACCTCTATCGCACCTTGGGCGCCAGCCGCACCCGTATTCAACGCACCTTATGGAGCGAATACGGTGTAATGGCCTTTGTATCGGGCCTGATGGCAGTGCTGGGCGCGGAAGCGGCGATGGTTGGTTTGCTGAAATGGGGCTTTGAAATGGAGGTGCGCCTGCATCCTGAGCTTTGGGTGGTGTTGCCTGTTGTCGCCGTGGCGCTGGTGTTTGTCACGGTCGCCTCGATGCTGCGTAAACTGATTGACCCGCAACGGCGTTAATGCGGTAAAACATATCGATTCGTCAATAACAAAGCGGGTATCAATTTTTTTGATACCCGCTTTGTTGTGGAGAACGCCCGAAAAATCTAACCAGCAACACGCTGGCGTGACAGGAAAGGGCCGTTATTTAAAAAGTGACTGCATCGCTTCTTCCACTTTAGGGTGTTGGAAGGTAAACCCTGAATCTTCAAGAGCATGGGGCAGGGCGCGCTGGCTATCGAGCAGCAAGTGCGAGGCTTCCCCCATCATGGCCTTAATCGCCACGGTAGGCACAAAGAAAAGGTGCGGGCGTTTTAAGGCACTGGCTAGCGCCTGACTAAAGCGTTTATTGGTGACCGGCTCTGGCGCGGTGCAGTTAAACGGCCCTTGCAGCGAAGGCGAGTCGAGCAAATGTATGATTGCTGCGACCATATCATCAATATGAATCCACGGCATGTATTGCTGGCCTTTACCAATCGGGCCACCAAGACCAAGTTGATAGGGCAACATCATCCGTTTTAGTGCGCCGCCTTCGGCGCTTAACACCACACCGGTACGCAGCAGGCACACCCGCGTCTGTTGCGAGGCGCCTTTTAAGGCAATCTTTTCCCACTGATGACACACATGCTGGGCAAAATCATCGGCATGGACCACCAAGGTTTCATCGAACGTATGGTCTTGCTGATCGCCGTAATACCCCACTGCCGAGCCGCTAATAAAGGTATGAGGTGGCGTGCTGCTGGCATGAATTTTCTCGACCAACTTTTCTGTTAGCCCCCAACGGCTAGTACAAATGATCCCTTTTTGCTGCTCGCTCCAACGCTTATCGGCAATTGGCTCACCGGCAAGGTTAATCACAGCATCAAAATCATTCAGGTGGGGAAGGTCGTCAAGACGCTCTATCGCGGCGACCGAGTCCCCGAATATCTTTGTCACCTTTTCTTTGTCGCGCGAGAGCACGGTGAGTTGATGCTGAGGCTGCAGCTTGGCGACCAAGGCTTTGCCAATCAGGCCCGTGCCACCTGTGATTAAAATATTCATGCCTAGAGTCCTAAAAGGGTGACGAAATCTCTGCTGTTAACGCTAAGGGGCTTTTCCACTAAGCGCAAGTGGTTGCTTTGTATCCTGTTACGTGTGGCAGCGAAAATTGGTTTGATCGCGCAGTTTTCTGCTTTGTCACTCGCACCGCACATTGGGAGTGCTAACATAAATAGGCATATAAACACTGTGCCTTTTCAAGGTAGATGCTCGTTACGCAGGGAGTCATGTCACCCACATGCAGGCGTTGTTCAAATCACTACTTGGCAGTTTTCGCGATCTCTTACCCATCATTTTAGTGATTGGTTTCTTTCAAGTGGTAGTCCTTAACCAGCCATTGCCCAATTGGTTATCCATCACCATTGGGCTAGTGCTCGTGGTGGTCGGGTTGACCTTATTTGTGTACGGCTTAGACATGGGGCTGTTCCCGATTGGCGAATCGATGGCGCATTCGCTGGCTCACAAAGGCAGTTTAGGGTGGTTGATTGCGTTTGCCTTCTTACTGGGCTTTGGCACCACGATTGCGGAACCCGCACTCACCGCGGTGGCGGCGGAAGCAGCAGATGTCGCCGCCAATGGCGGGATGATAAATACCACAGAGGCAGCCAAAGACAGCTACGCCAATGGGCTGCGGCTAACCGTGGCGCTTTCTGTCGGCTTTGCGATTGTGCTTGGCGTAGTGCGGATTATTAAAGGTTGGCCGATCCACCGTTTGATTATTGGCGGCTATTTGCTGGTGGTGGCGATGACTATGGTGGCACCACCCAGCATTATCGGCATTGCCTATGACTCGGGTGGGGTAACCACCTCCACGATTACAGTGCCATTGGTCACCGCGCTCGGCGTGGGGCTGGCAACTGTGATCAAAGGGCGCAACCCGATGGTGGATGGCTTTGGCTTGATTGCGTTCGCCTCGCTATCACCGATGATCTTTGTGATGGCTTACGGCATGGTGGTGGCGTGATGGATGCTCTGCGCCTGTTTACCGATACCTTTTTCTCCACTGTGCGCGATGTGATCCCGATTATCGCGATCATCTTTGGCTTTCAACTCTTTGTGCTGCGAAAAGCGCTCAACAACCCCAAACGGATCTTATTTGGATTTTTCTATGTCATCTTGGGCTTGAGCCTATTTTTAATGGGGCTCGAGTTGGCGCTATTCCCGCTCGGGGCCTCGATGGCTGAGCAGCTCACTGCCACTGATTTTGTCGGCGCAGCACTCAAAGCGGGCGGCGAGATTAATTGGCAAGCCTATTACTGGGTGTACCTATTTGGTGCCGCAATTGGTTTTAGCACCACGGTGGCCGAACCCTCATTAATCGCGGTGGCGATTAAAGCCGCCAAAGTGTCGGGCGGGGCGATTCGAGTGAACGGCTTGCGGGCCTCGGTGGCGCTCGGCGTGGCAATGGGGATTGCCTTGGGGTGCTATCGCATTGTGGTGGGCGACCCGCTCCATTACTACATCATCACCGGCTATGTGGTGGTGGTGATCCAAACCTATTTTGCCCCGCCGTTTATCGTGCCCTTGGCCTATGATTCTGGAGGGGTGACCACCTCAACTGTGACCGTGCCTTTAGTGACGGCACTGGGGTTGGGGCTAGCCTCTACCGTACCGGGAAGAAACCCGATGCTTGATGGGTTTGGTTTAATTGCGTTTGCCAGTTTGTTTCCGATGATCACCGTGATGGGCTATGCCCAAATCACAGCCTATTTACAGAAAAAGCACGCACAGCGTTCATCGTAAGGAGAGCCTATGCGGTTCAAATTAATCATGGCGTTTATTGAAGATGCCAAAACCGATGCGGTGCTCGATGCCGCCAGACAAGCCGGTGCCACCGGCGCGACCATTATTAACAACGCGCGTGGCGAAGGTTTGGTGAAAAAGAAAACCTTTTTAGGGCTGACGCTGGATGTGCAGCGGGACGTGGCCATCTTCCTGGTGGAAGAGCACTTATCACGCGCCATTCTCGAAACCATTAATGATGTGGGCGAGTTTGATGCCACCTCCGGCAGTGGCATCGCGGTGCAAATTGATGTGGAAGATGCCGTGGGCGTGGCCCACCAAATGCGAGAATTAACCGAAGTGGTGAAGGACGAGTTATGAAACAACATAAAACGGTAAGAGATGTGATGCATGCCCATGCCGTGTGTATTGATGGGCTCACCACGGTCGAAGAAGCGATCCGCATTGCGCGCGAACAACAAGTGAAAGCGATTATCGTCAATAAACGCGATGAGCATGACGAATTCGGCATTGTGTTAATGAACGACATTGCCAAAAAAGTGCTCGCTAAAAACCGCGCGCCATCACGGGTAAATGTTTATGAAATTATGACCAAACCCGCACTCAGCGTCTCCCCCGATATGAATGTGAAATACTGCGCCCGTTTATTCGAACGCTTTGGCATCAGCCGCGCCCCCGTGATTGAAAACGGCCAAGTACTCGGCATGGTCAGTTATAACCTGATCGTTATCTACGGCATGCTTGCGGAAGAGGTGGAGAGCCAGCATAGGAAGGATTAGGGGGTGATGTTAGGTGGTTTGGAGGGAATGGGGCTAGCTCATTTTTGCCCCATTCTAAGTTTACTCTGCTTGGCTTCTCGCTTCGTTAAATCTTCATTTGTAGTGGCTTTGGTCTAGCCGCGACTATTGAGCTTCTCTTTCTGGGCTAGCGAGACGGACGGTTACTCAGCCTGCAAAGCTTGCTCTTTCACATATCAATACGTTAGCGTGATTTTTGGATGGGAGTCCATGTTCGCGTAGGGTATCCTGTAACAGTTGGTAATCTTTTTATATATGCGTATTGAAGGAAACGTAGCGATGTACATCGAAAGAGTTAATATTTACAACTATAAATGTTACTACGGAAAGTTCTCTATCGAGTTTAACAAAGGTGTGAATATCCTTGTTGGGGATAATGGCTCAGGAAAATCAACCATCCTTGAAGCAATTCATTTGGCTCTTAGTGGAATATTACACGGCAAATACTTAAAAAATGAACTAAGCCAGTATTTATTCAATTGCAAAGCGGTGTCTGAGTACCTAGGCCAAGTGAACGATGGTGGTAGTACTACTTTACCTGAAATATGCATCGAGGTTATTTTCGACAAAGACAGTGTCCCTAAATTTAAGGGAACAGGAAACAAAGAACGGAGTGATGCTTGTGGCGTGTCATTCAAAGTCGAATTCGATGATACCTATGCAGAAGAGTACTCTGAGCTCATAAAGAGTGGAGGGAATCTTAATACACTACCTATTGAGTATTATAAGGTTTCATGGACATCTTTCGATAGAGATTCAGTTACGTCTAGAAGCATCCCTATTAAGTCTGTTCTAATCGACTCATCCTCAAACAAGTACCAAAATGGTTCAGATGTATACATTTCAAGAATCATCAGAAACGAGTTGGAGGACAAAGAGAAGGTCAAGTTATCTCAGGCATACAGAAAAATGAAGGATAGCTTTACTGAAGAGGAAGCAGTGAAGAGAATTAACGAGAAGATTGATAATAAGTCAAAAGTTCAAGGGGAACACCTTAATATATCTGTTGATCTTTCTACTCAAAATTCTTGGGAGTCTAGTTTGATGACCTACCTTGGAGACATTCCGTTCCATCAGGTAGGTAAAGGCTCCCAGTGCGTGATAAAAACAAATCTTGCATTGGGTCATCAAAAGACTAAAGAAGCAAGTCTACTATTGATAGAAGAACCAGAAAATCATTTAACGCACTCTAAGTTAAATTACTTATTAAAAGAAATCATAGATGGTGTGAGTAATAAGCAAGTGATCATTTCAACGCATAGCAGCTTCGTAGCTAATAAACTAGGCCTTGAAAATCTTCTTCTCCTCAATAACCATAAAGTCACAAGGTTTACATGTTTATCAAAAGACACTTTCGACTTCTTTAAGAAGCTGCCGGGCTATCAAACCTTACGCCTGATTCTTTGTAAAAAAGCAGTGCTCGTTGAAGGTGATTCCGATGAATTAATTTTTCAAAGAGCTTATATGGATGCAAATAACGGAGTATTGCCTATCGAGCATGGTTTTGATGTGATATCTGTAAAACTTACATTCAAACGCTTTTTAGAAATAGCTGACAAAATTGATAAAAAAGTGGCAGTAATCACTGATAACGATGGTAATTACGACAATACGATCACCAAAAAGTATAAGGATTACCTTGAACACGAACACATCTCCATCTTTGCAGATAATCGTAATAACTTAAACACACTTGAGCCACAGTTTGCTGATGCAAACAAGGATGTATTACCCGCCTTATGCAAAGCCCTTGAATTGAATGTGAAGACGTTTAATACCGTTGAAAAACTATCAGCAAAGCTACAAACACAAAAAACCAGTTGGTCTCTAAAGGTTTTTAAATCAAAATATAAATTTAGCTATCCAGAATACATCACTAAAGCAGTGGAGTGGTGTAATGAATAACAATCGCCTTGTAATTGCTGCTGCGGGATCTGGGAAAACAACGCTTTTAGTTAAAACGGCAATAGAAAATCCTAATAAGTCAATTTTGATAACAACTTACACTGAATCAAATGAACAGGAAATAAGAGATAAGTTTGTTAAAGAAGTCAGAACTGTACCGCCTAATGTCACGATTATCACATGGTTTTCATTCCTTCTTAAGCATTGGGTTAGGCCATACCAGTGCAAATTAAATGACTCTATAGCGAATGAAAGTATTGGGTTTATTCTGGTTAATACGCGCTCTGGCCTTAAGTATAAAAACAAGGATGGTAAAGGTGTATACTGGTCAGAWAAAGATAACTTCAAGAATTATTACTTCACTAAAGACTTCAAAGTCTACTCCGATAAGATATCCAAGTTTTGTTTTGAAGCTAATAAAGCAAGCAAGCAAGCAGTAGTTAACCGAATATCAGCCCTATATGACATGATTTTTATAGATGAAGTGCAAGATCTTGCTGGGTTTGATTTAGAGTTGATCAAGCTTCTATTTAAGTCAAAATCAGAGGTTATGTTAGTTGGAGACCCAAGACAAGTTACCTACAAGACTCACCATACAACTAAGTATTCCGACTATGGAAACGGGAATATCAAAGGATTTGTGACATCTGATAAAACGTTAGGTAAACGGATATCTTGCGAAGTTGATGAAACAACACTGAATAAATCACACCGCTGTTGTCAGGATATTTGTGACTACTCTTCTAAACTCTACCCTCAATTTAAAGCTGTTGATGCATGCCAGTGCAATGACTGCCGAAGAGAAAAAATCCTGCACCAAGGGGTTTTCATCGTCCCTAAGCACCTTTGTTCAGAATACTTAAAGACATATCAGCCAATGCAACTTCGCTGGAACGCTAGATCCAAAGTTAATCCATCGTATGAAGTTATGAACTTTGGCGAGTCTAAAGGGCTTACTGTTGATAGAGCTTTTATTTACCCAACCAAGGATATGGTTAATTGGATACGTAATCCCGATCGACCAGAATTACTTAAGAATCCCACTCGTGCGAGACTATACGTAGCGTTGACTCGTGCTCGCCACAGTGTGGCTATTGCGTTAGACCCTGAGGAAGGTGAAGTGTTCGAAGGAGCTACGATATATCAATAGAAAGGAAGATATCCGGCGTTGTTGATCAAATCATTCACCTAACGCACTGATCCCAATGGGGTTGCCCCCATCAATCAACTCGGTAACTAACAGGCATACCAAGTCTTATGACTTTGTTTATTGCTTTCACGTTGGCCAATGTTTCGCCAACTTGTGCATCGTAATCACGTAGTGTCAGCTGAGGGCTGATTAACGTTTTGTATCGAGACATGCCTGTTTCTGACAGAGAGCGTTGGTGATAACCTTCTTCTCGTTTCCAGTTTGCCAAGTTACCCGATTTCAAGGCACTGACGGCTGCATTGCGAGGGTGACCGTCCTCCCAGTAACCCGCATTGCTGCGCGGTGGAATGGTCGGTTTGATGCCTTTTTTCTTGAGCACCTGATGACAGGCCTTCGTATCGTAAGCGCCGTCAGCACTGACTTGGGCAATTTTTCGGCGTAACGGGTTGAGCAGCGTCGGCAAGGCTTCATTGTCACCAACAGACGCTAAGCTAACGACGGCAGAAATCACTTCATGTGTACTGTCGTCAATCGCGAGATGCAGCTTGCGCCAAACACGGCGTTTTTCCTTGCCATGTTTGCGCATTTTCCATTCTCCCTCGCCAAACACTTTTAAACCGGTGGCATCAATGACGACGTGAGCAACGGGCCCACGACTGGGTAATCGGTAATTAACTTCAACCGTCTTCGCCCGTTTACTGATACAACTGTATGACGGCGATTTTAGCGGTACGTCCATCAAACCAAATATCGAGTCGAGAAAGCCTTGAAGGGCGCGAAGAGGGAGCTTGAAAATGCCTTTAACCATCAGTGCTGTTTCAATGGCACCATCGGTAAACGTAAACCCTCTGCCTCGTTTGCCATGATGCTCTTTGCAGTGCCAAGTCTGGATAGCGGCGTCATCAACCCAAAAGGTAATCGAACCACGATTAATCAGTGCTTGATTGTATTGCTTCCAATTGCTGATTTTATACTTGGCTTTGCTCATCATCGGTGACCTGTTTGAGGCGTTGATGATCTGATCGCGGCTCGGATGATAAGTTCAATGATTTAGGAAACAACGCCTCGTCATATTCCCAGTACATCATACGACCGTGCGATCCAGTCACTAAAAGATATTGCTCACTAACAGACTGCAGCCTCTCGATCGCAACAAGCTTTGTGACGTACTGCGCCTCATTCACTGTTTCTGTAATTTCT